>NZ_AYTE01000022.1:0-19576 GCF_000506245.1 Williamsia sp. D3
AGACGGGCGCTGGCCCCCCTCGCGCTGGCCGGACTCGCGGCCTGAGGTTTCTCGGCTTCCGGATTCGCGGCGACCCGACCCGAGGAACGTCCACCCGAGCGGGATTCACGTTCTTTGCGGTCTTCGCGTGCCGCGCCGCCCGATCCGATCCGGCCGTTGGCCGTCTCCGGGATGTTGAGGTCGGAACGCAGATGCGGTGAGCTGGAATAGGTTTCGGCGGGCTCGTCCTTGGCCAGGTCGAGCGCCTTGCTGATCATCTCCCAGCGGTGCAGCTCGTCCCAGTCGACCAGCGTCACGGCGATACCGGTCCGTCCGGCGCGCCCCGTGCGGCCGATGCGGTGCACGTAGGTCTTCTCGTCGTCGGGGCACTGGTAGTTGATGACGTGGGTGACGTCGTCGATGTCGATTCCTCGGGCGGCGACATCGGTGGCCACGAGTACGTTGATACGCCCCTCGCGGAAGGCGGTCAGGGCCTTCTCGCGCGCGACCTGTCCGAGGTCTCCGTGAACGGCACCGACGGCGAACCCGCGCTCGGCGAGGTCATCGGCGACCTTCTGGGCTGTGCGCTTGGTCCGGGTGAAAACCATTGTGGCGCCGCGACCCTCGGCCTGAAGGATGCGGGCGACGAGCTCGGCCTTGTCGAGGGCGTGCGCGCGGTACACGTACTGGGTGGTGCGCTCGTGGATCGCCGAATCGTTGGCGTGCTCGGCGCGGATGTGCGTCGGCTTGGTCAAGAATGTGCGGGCCAGGGTCACGATCGGTCCGGGCATCGTGGCCGAGAAGAGCATGGTCTGACGGGCATCCGGCAGCGAGCTCATGATTCGTTCGATGTCGGGGAGGAATCCCAGGTCGAGCATCTCGTCGGCCTCGTCGAGAACCAGGACCTGCACCTTGCCCAAGATCAAGTGGCCCTGGCGGGCGAGGTCGAGCAGACGCCCGGGAGTACCCACCACGACGTCGATGCCGATCTTCAGCTCGCTGATCTGATGCTCGAACGGCCGGCCGCCGAAGATCGAGAGCAGGCGGATGGGCCGGTTCTGCCCATCCGCGGTGTCGACGTGCAGACCCTTGGCGGCCACCTCGAGGTCGTCGGTCACCTGGATGCACAGCTCGCGCGTGGGCACGATGATCAGCGCGCGGGGAGTTCCGTCGAGCTTGCGGATGCCGGGTTCGCCGGCGTCCGCGGTGGCCTGCGACACGCGCTGCAACAGGGGGACGCCGAAGCCGAGGGTTTTGCCCATGCCGGTCCGTGCCTGGCCGATGAGATCGTCGCCCGCCATGGCCAGGGGAAGCGTGAGCTCCTGGATCGCGAAGGTGTTCGTGATGCCGTCGGCGGCGAGGGCGTCGACGATCTCTTGCCGGACGCCGAGTTCGGCGAAGGTGGGGGAGACGTGGTCCTCGGCGACGATGACGTGCTCTTCGGCCTCGACAACGTCGTCCAGGGAGACTGCAGTCTCGGTGTTCGTATCTGAGGTGTGATTGTCGGTGTTCAGTTGATTGCCTTCCGCAAAGTGCTGTCCCGCGCGCACTGCAAGAATCAACCAACAGGTCAGCTCTGGATCCTCGATCTGCCGAGGACTCGCATGACCGGTATCGGGCGAATCGGGCCGATTTTGTTCAATCGGGCTGCCGTCGGTGCGCGCACAATGTCCGTGTGAGCCAGCTAAGGCGCTTGGCTTACTCCTCGCAGTGTACGTGTCCTCGGCATATTGCCAACATCGAGTCAGCGAGCCGCTTGATGTCCGACCAGCTTGCCGGCGTGCTGAGTCGCCGCGGACGGTGAGCTGCTGACTACACTGGAGACCATGTCGTCTGGTTCACAAACCGAACCGCCGGTGTCGGATGTCGCCACCTCGGTTCCCTTCGATCACCCCGGAATCACCGAACTCTTCGGGGTTCTGGCGTGCGGTGAACTGGCCGCGTTCTACCGCCTGACCTCCGAGGCCGTGATGGCCCCGGGAATCCGGGGACGCGTGGCGATGGCCAGCATGGCCGCCGCGGAGATGGCCCACTTCGAGATCCTGCAGGACGAACTGCGTGCGCGCGGGGTGGACGTGTACGACGCGATCGAGAAGTACGAGGCCGTACTCGAGCGCTACCACGCGTCGACCGTGCCGAGCAGTTGGCAGGAGTCGCTGGTCAAGGCCTACGTCGGCGATGGTCTGGCCGCGGATTTCTACCTCGAGATCGCAGGCACCCTGCCGCCTGAGGCCGAGGCCGTGGTCCGCAAGGTGATGTCGGAGACGGGTCACTCGGACTTCGCCGCCACCGCCGTCCGCGACGCGGTCGCCGCAGACCCCGACCTGAAGTCGCCCCTCACCCTCTGGGGACGCCGGCTTCTCGGGGAGGCGATCACCCAGACGCAGTACGTGCTCGCCGGCCAGGAGGAATTGACCGAGCTGCTGTTCTCGGTCCAGTCCGATCTGAACCGGATCGTGACGTTCTTCGATTCCATCCAGGAGCGTCACGCTCGCCGGATGGCCGACATGGGCCTGGGCTGAACCGTCGCCTCCGGGCTGACGTCGTCGGCACTCGTGAGTGCGGCTAGCCTTGGAACGAGAGTCGGGACCTGTTCACCGAGCTCGACCTGTGAGATCCAATTGTGAAGACCTGTGGAGGATTCTGTGGCCGTTGATGTGAAGATCGGGATCACCGACAGTGCACGCGAGATCGTGGTGCACACCGATCAGAGCAGTGATGACGCCCATGCCGCGGTGGAGTCCGCGCTGGCCGGCGGCGATCAGTTGCTGCGTCTGCAGGACGACAAGGGCGCACGTTTCCTGATCCCGGTCACCAAGATCGCCTACGTCGAGGTCGGCATCTCCGATGCACGCAAGGTCGGTTTCGGCGCCATCTGACGCTCGGCAGACGGGCCGGGCTAGTTCTCGAGGATGCCGGAGGACTGCTGAAGCGGCACTCGGGACAGCCCGCCCCAGAGCATGGTCACCGTGATGTCCACGGCCTCTTCCTTGGTCACCGGACGCTTGGCGTCCAGCCAGTGCCGGGCGTTGACCTGGCTGGTCCCCACAAGTCCGGCCGCCAGCATCCTCGACCGGTGCGGATCGAGCCCCGAGTCGTGCATCACCAGTCCGTAGACGGCGTCGACGCACGCTTCGGTTGCGCCTTCGACACGCCTGATCGCGGCCGGATCGAGAGCGTCCGAACGGAAGATGAGCCGGTATCCCTGGCTGTCCTCGTCGATGAAATCGAAGAACGCCTGCACGGCGGCACGCACCCGATGACGGTTGTCGGTGGAACTGAGCAGGGCCCCGGTGACACGGTTCACCATCGACTCGGCGTGGGAATCGAGCACCGCGAGGTACAGGTCAAGCTTGCTCGGAAAGTGTTGATAGAGAACAGGTTTGCTGACCCCGGCGTGTACCGCGATCTCGTCCATCCCCGCCGAGTGGTAGCCGCGTTCGACGAAGATCTCGCTGGCGGCGTCCAGCAGTTGTAGTCGCCGCGCGCTGCGCGGCATCCGGACGCTTCGACGTCCGCCACCGGCGGTGGTCGAGTTCGTTCCGGTGCCTGCGGCAGCCGATTCAGTCATGGTCGCCAGGGTATATCCGCCCGCGATGTGCGCCACCGGTGGTTGCCTACAGATGAATCGTGGATGCCTGTGAGAAGGTTTAACGGTGACTGGTGCTGGCGGCTCGGGACCGACGGAAACGCGGCGTACACCGCGCGACACCGCCGATCCCGAACGGACCCGTCGGACCGCCGGCTCCGACCGGAAGCGGCGAAGTACCGACCCCGATCAGACCAGCAGGACCGTCGACCGGGCGCGCCGCGCCGCGAGGCGTGCGGCAGAGGCCGACGCCCACCTCGCGAACCAGGAAACCGACGTACACCGTCCCGTCTCCGGCCGGCCCGCCCCTGACCAGCCGTTACGTGCCCGCTGGGATCCCATCGACGAACCGGGCAGGCCGCGTGCGGACCGCGCGAAAGACCGCAAGAAGCAATCGGCGGTTGGTCGATTCGTCACCACCTACGGCTGGCGGGCGTACGCCATCCCCGTCCTCGTCGTGCTGACGATCGTGATGATCGTGCTCACCGTCCAATCCCACCAGGACGGCGGCTCCGACCGCGTTGTCGACTCCGATCCCGATGCCGTTCGCAACACCAACGTGCGGGATCAGACCACCGCCATCGGGGCACCCCCGAAGTCTGTGCCCCTGGAGCAACTGCCTGCCGGTGTCCTGCCCGCCGGCGGTCCCTTCACAGAGAAGGGCGCGGCCGGTTATCACGTGGTGCCTGGGACCACGACTCGCGTGGGCACCGGGGGACAGGAGTACACCTACACCGTCGAGGTCGAGAACGGCCTGGCGTCGGGCGACTTCGGCGGCGATCCCACGTTCGCCAAGTTGATCGACACGACACTCGCCAACCCGAAGAGCTGGATCGGCGACGGCACCGTGTCATTCCGTCGGATCGACAACGGCGAGCCCGATTTCCGGGTGACGCTCACGTCCCCCGACACCACGCGGCAGCTGTGCGGATACGAGATCAAGCTCGAGACCTCGTGCTACTACCCGCCGGAATCCCGGGTCACGCTCAACGAGGCGCGATGGGTCCGCGGTGCGACGTCGTATCAGGGTGACGATCTCGGCTATCGGCAATATCTGATCAATCACGAGATCGGGCATGCGATCGGGTTCGAGGCGCATGAGCCCTGCAAGATGAACGGCTCTATGGCGCCGATCATGATGCAGCAGACATTCGGCACCGCGAACAGCGAGATCATGGCGCTCGATCCGGACATGAAGGCCAACCGCGACTACGTCTGCAACCCCAACCCCTGGCCTTTCCCGGAACGCTGAGCTCGGCCACCGCACAGGCCGGGCTGCCGGAATCTTCCCGGGCAAATGCTCGTTGCACCTATGTGGGGTGGCCGGACCGACGACCATCACCGTCACGCGCACTTCGTGAGGAGCCCGAGATGTCAACGTTGCCGCCGCTGGTCGAACCCGCTGCCGAGCTGACCCGCGACGAGGTCGCCAGATACAGCAGGCACCTGATCATCCCCGACCTGGGAGTCGACGGGCAGAAACGTCTGAAGAACGCGAAAGTGCTGGTGATCGGCGCGGGCGGACTCGGTTCCCCGGCGTTGCTCTACCTCGCGGCCGCCGGGGTCGGAACGATCGGCATCGTCGAGTTCGACGAGGTGGACGAATCGAATCTCCAGCGTCAGGTGATCCACGGGCAGTCCGATGTCGGCCGGCCGAAAGCCGATTCCGCGCGCGACTCCATCCTCGAGATCAATCCGCTAGTCACGGTGAACACCCACAAGGTGCGACTGGACAACGACAACGCGATCGAACTATTCAGCGCCTATGACCTGATCGTGGACGGCACCGACAACTTCGCGACGCGCTACCTGGTCAACGATGCGGCTGTCCTCGCAGGCAAACCCTATGTGTGGGGTTCGATCTACCGGTTCGAGGGCCAGGCCTCGGTGTTCTGGGAAGATGCGCCGGACGGCCTCGGTCTCAACTACCGCGATCTCTACCCCGAGGCCCCGCCGCCCGGGATGGTGCCCTCGTGCGCCGAGGGCGGCGTGCTCGGAATCCTGTGCGCATCGATCGGGTCGATCATGGGAACCGAGGCGATCAAGCTCATCACCGGTATCGGCGAGACGTTGCTCGGCCGGCTGATGGTGTACGACGCGCTGGACATGCGGTACCGCACCATCAAGCTCCGGAAGGATCCGGAGGCGCCGAAGATCACCGAACTGATCGACTACGACGCATTCTGCGGTGTCGTGTCGGATGATGGTGTCTCGGCCGCGGCAGACTCGACGCTGACCGCCGTCGAACTCAAGCAGCGGCTGGACTCCGGCGAGAAGATCGCCCTGATCGACGTGCGTGAGCCGGTGGAGTGGGACATCGTCCGGATCGACGGCGCCACCCTGATCCCCAAGGGCGACATCGAGTCGGGTGAGGGGTTGGCCCAGCTGCCACAGGACCGGCCGGCGGTGCTCTATTGCAAGACCGGAATCCGGTCCGCAGAGGCGCTGGCCGCGGTCAAGAAGGCCGGTTTCTCCGACGCCACCCATCTGCAGGGCGGGATCACCGCGTGGGCCAAGCAGGTCGATCCGGCGTTGCCAATCTACTGACGTATCCGCCACCTGCGGCAGGTACGGGCGCTGGTGCGGCGACACCTGCGCTGCCTGCTCTGAATCTCGCGGTCACGCCGGTAACGTTTGACGGGTGACCTCTGACTTGACCTCCGTCGAGCCTCCGGAGCATGTGCTGCAGACCTTCGGGCTGACGCAACATCCCGTGGTGGCTCTCGGTGAGGGCTGGGAAGGTGGCTGGCGGATCGGCGAGACGGTGTTGTCGCTGGTTCCCGACCATGCCCGGGCTGCCTGGTCGGCCAAGGTCAGAGAAACGCTGTACGTGGAAGGCGTCCGCATCGCGCGCCCCGTGCGATCGTCCGACGGCCGGTACGTGGTGTCGGGCTGGCGAGCGGACACCTACATCGCCGGAACTCCGGAACCGCGTTACGACGAAGTCGTCTCGCTGGCCGACCGGCTGCACGAGGCGACCGCCGAGCTCGAACGCCCGAGATTCCTGATGCAGCCTCCCGCGCCGCCCTACAACGACGTCGACGTGTTCACCGCCGCCGACCGCGCCGCCTGGGACGACGTACCGTTGCGTTCGGCGAAGGCCGCGGGCATGGGCGACCCCACGTCACCCGACGGGGTCACCAGTCTGGAGATCCTGCACACTCTCGCGAAGCTGCGCACCAAGGTGTCGTCGCCGTCCCAGCTGGTCCACGGTGACCTGTTCGGCACGGTTCTGTTCGCCGGCGCCGCGGCCCCCGGGATCACGGACATCACGCCGTATTGGCGACCCGCAGCGTGGGCGGCCGCCGTCGTGGTGGTCGATGCGCTCGCCTGGGGCGGCGCAGACGATGGTCTCGTTGACCGTTGGGAAGACCTGCCCGAGTGGCCGCAGATGATGTTGCGGGCCGTGATGTTCCGTCTCGCGGTGCACGCGTTACATCCGCGATCCACCGCTGGAGCCCTCCCCGGCCTGCAGCGCGTAGCCGACATGGTGCGCTTTCTCGTCTGACAGCACCCTCTGAGCTGGGGATACTTAGTTCGGTCAGGCAGCTGGCGGGGTTTTCTGTTCCCGCCTTCTCACGTTCGGTGACGATCCGGAGTGAGAACACTGTGATTGTTCGGTCACTGAATGCAAAATTGCGGCAACACCCGTTTCCTACGGTTCTCCTCAGGCACCCGCCAATTCGCGCCGGACCCCTGAGGAGGGCCTAGTGACCGTTACTGGCACCAAACGAAAGCACTACATCACCGACTGGGATCCAGAGGATGTAGAGGCTTGGGACAACGGCAACGCTGCCATTGCCAAGCGCAATCTGATCTGGTCCGTGATCTGCGAACACGTCGGATTCTCGATCTGGTCCATGTTCTCGGCTCTCGCGCTGCTCCTCGGACCGGAATACGGCATCAGCCTCGACCAGAAGTTCGTCATCGGCGCCACCGCGACATTCGTCGGTTCGTGTCTGCGTATTCCCTACACCCAGGCAACCGCCATCTTCGGCGGCCGTAACTGGGCGATCTTCTCCGCGGTTGTCCTGATGATCCCCACGGGTCTGACGTTGATGCTGGTGATGAACCCCGGTGACTTCGGGTTCGGGTGGTTCCTCTTCGTCGCCGCACTCACCGGCTTCGGTGGCGGCAACTTTGCCTCCTCGATGACCAACATCAACGCCTTCTACCCGCAGCGGCTCAAGGGCTGGGCCCTCGGCCTCAACGCCGGTGGCGGCAACATCGGTGTCCCCGCGATCCAGCTGGTCGGCCTGTTCGTGATCTGGGTGGCCTCGGACAAGCCCGAGATCCTCTGCGCCATCTACCTGGTGCTGCTCGCGGTTGCCGGTGTGGGTGCAGCGCTCTACATGGACAACCTCGACCACCAGACCTCGAGCGGCAAGGCGATGCTCGAGACGCTGAAGTACAAGGACACCTGGATCATCTCGCTGCTCTACGTCGGCACATTCGGTTCGTTCATCGGATTCGGATTCGCCTTCAGCCAGGTGCTCAACATCTCGTTCACCGCCAACGGCGCCACCAAGCCGGCCCTCGCCGCAGCCCAGATCGCCTGGATCGGACCACTTCTCGGGTCGATCAGCCGGCCTTACGGTGGCAAGCTCGCCGACAAGATCGGTGGCGGCAAGATCACGATGTACTGCTTCATCTCGATGGTGGCCGCGTCGTCCATCCTCGTGGCTGCCAGTGCCCTGTCCGATGCCAACGACAAGAAGATCACCGGTGGCACCCTCACAGCCTTTGTCATCGGCTTCGTGTTGCTCTTCGTCATCTCGGGTATCGCCAACGGTTCGGTGTACAAGATCATCCCGGCGATCTGGGAACACAAGGCAAAGGTCAACCCTGCGCTCAATCCTCTCGGCAAGGCCAACTGGTCGCGGTCGATGTCCGGAGCCCTGATCGGTATCGCCGGAGCGTTCGGTGGACTCGGCGGTGTGGCCATCAACCTGGTGCTGCGAGACAGCTACAAGTCGAATCAGTCTGCCACGCAAGCATTCTGGATCTTCCTGGCCTTCTATGTGGTGGCCGCCGGCATCACCTACTGGTTCTACGTCCGCCGGTCGATCGAATCGACCGACAAGACCCGCGCGCTCGAGGACTCGTCCACCACCACACCGGTCACCGCCTGATCATGACTGCGCAAACCGTGTCCATCGATCTGCCCCTCGGCGAGCCGGGCAACCGCTCCGCCGGCGAGTTCGCCGCGGGGTCGGTCGGGACCGCCACACACTGCCCGTATTGCGGTCTGCAGTGTGCGATGAACATCAGCGGCAACGGAGCCGCCGATGCCGTGGTCACGCCGCGGCAGTTCCCCACCAATCGGGGCGGTCTGTGCCAGAAGGGTTGGACCGCTGCCGATGTGCTGCGCAACCCCAACCGCCTGACCGCTCCGTTGGTGCGGCGCAACGGTGTCTTGACACCCACCACGTGGGAGGACGCGCTCGACGTCGTCGCGTCCGGATTCGCCCGGGCGCGCAGCGAGTACGGCGCCGACGCTGTCGGGATCTTCGGTGGCGGTGGACTGACCAACGAAAAGGCCTACCAGCTGGGCAAGTTCGCCCGGGTGGCATTGGGTACGTCGAACATCGACTACAACGGCCGCTTCTGCATGAGTTCGGCCGCGGCCGCGGGCATCAAGTCGTTCGGACTGGACCGGGGATTGCCCTTCCCGCTCGCCGACCTCGGTTCGGCAGAGTGCATCGTCATCCTCGGCGGCAACATCGCCGAGACCATGCCGCCGATGGTCGGTCATCTGATGACGGCCGCGCGAGCCGGCGGGCTGGTGGTCGCAGACCCACGCCGGACCGCCACGGTGGAACGGGCGGTCGCCGACGGCGGTGTACATCTGCAACTGTCGCCGGGCACGGATCTGCCTCTGGCACTGGGGCTCGCGCACATCGCGGTCACCGAGGGTTATGCCGATCTCGACTACGTCGCGGACCGGACCAACGGCTTCGACGACTTCTGGCGCGCGGCTGCGCAATGGTGGCCCGAACGTACCGAGCGTGTCACCGGGGTTCCGGTGAGTGCGTTGCGTCGCACGGTTGCGATGCTCGCAGGCGCCCGCGTGGCGGGCAAAGGTGCGTATGTGCTGACAGCGCGTGGCGCCGAACAACATTCGAGCGGTACAGACACGGTCAGTGCCGTCATCGGTCTGTCCCTGGTCCTGGGCCTGTGCGGTCGTGAGGGCAGCGGATACGGCTGCATCACGGGTCAGGGGAACGGGCAGGGTGGCCGCGAACACGGCCAGAAGGCCGATCAACTGCCGGGTTACCGCAAGATCACCGATCCCGCCGCCCGTGCGCATGTGGCCGAGGTGTGGGGCATCGACCCGGACGATCTGCCCGGCCCGGGCAAGAGTGCTTACGAATTGCTCGAATCACTCGGACAGCCCGGCGGACCCAAGATGCTGATGGTGCACGGCGCGAATCTGGCCGTCTCGGCGCCGCGGGCGGGGCACGTGGTCGAGCGACTCGAATCGCTGGAGATGCTGGTGGTCAACGACTTCCTGCTGTCGGAGACAGCGCAATTGGCCGACGTGGTGCTGCCGGTTCTGCAGTGGGCAGAAGAAGAGGGCACCATGACCTCCTTGGAGGGCCGGGTCCTTCGGCGTCGCCAGGCGGTTCCCGTTCCCGACGGCCCCCGCAGCGAGCTCGAGGTCCTGTCCGAACTCGCGGTCCGCCTCGGGCAGCCGGCACACCGTTTCAAGACCGACCCTCGCGAGGTGTTCGACGAGCTGCGCGCCGCATCGGCGGGTGGCGCGGCCGACTACACCGGGATCACCTACGAACGACTCGACGATGACGAGGCGCTCCACTGGCCGTGTCCTGAGATCGGCCATCCCGGCACCCCCAGGATCTTCCTCGACCGGTTCGCCACCGACGACGGCCGCGCGAAGTTCATTGCCGTCGACTACCGCGGACCGACGGAACCTGTGAACGCGCAATACCCGCTGGTGTGCACCACGGGCCGGGTGCTGACGCACTACCAGTCCGGTGCGCAGACCCGCTACGTCAAAGACCTCGCCGACGCGGCCGGTCCGATGTTCGTCGAGGTGAACACCGACACCGCAGAACGACTCGGGATCGCTGACGGTCAGCAGGTGCGTGTGACCTCGCGGCGGGGGACGATGACCGCTGCGGCACGCTGCATCGAGTCACTGCGACCGGACACGGTGTTCCTGCCCTTTCACTACGCGGGTGACCAGAGAGCCAACCTGCTCACCAATCCCGAGTTGGACCCCACCAGCCGCATGCCCGAGTTCAAGGCGTGTGCGGTGCGGTTGGAGCCGTTGGAGTTGCCGGCTCGACCAAGATTTGGGGAGGTGTCATGACCAGGCGTGTGGTGATCATCGGGAACGGAATGGCCGGCGCCCGACTGCAGGAAGAACTGCATCGGCGGGATCCTGCGGGTGAGCACGTCACCAGCGTGGTCATCGGCGACGAGCCCGGATCGGCGTACAACCGCATCCTGATGTCGAACGTGGTGGCCGGCCGGATCACACCCGCCGACACCAGGCTTCGCGCCGACAACTGGTATTCCGAACGGAACCTGCAGACGCACACCGGTGTTCGGGTCGAGCGTGTGGACCGCGACACCAAGACCGTGCACTGCGACGACGGCACCATGCACGGCTACGACAGTCTGGTCTTTGCCACCGGCAGCCGTGCTTTCATCCCGCCGATCGACGGTGCGCTCGCGGAATCGGGTCGCCCGGTCGAAGGTGTGATCGCGTTTCGTAACCTGGCCGACTGCGAATCGATCGTGTCCTCGCTCCGCGAGGGAACACGAGTGGTTGTTGTCGGTGGCGGCCTTCTCGGACTCGAGGCCGCGCGCGGCGCGCTGCTGCGCGGGGCCCAGGTGACGGTTGTCCATCCACGGAGCTTCCCGATGGAGAAGCAGATGGACGCCGCCGGCGGGGCAGTGCTTACCCGTGTGCTGCGTGAGATCGGGATGGACGTGGTGCTCGGCAGCCGGGTCACCGCGATCCGGGACGAGCCGGGAACAGGCCGGGAAGTGGTGCTCACCGACGGCTCCACCCTGGGCGCCGACCTCGTGATCGTCACCGCCGGCATCGCTCCCAACGTCGAGCTCGCCACCGCCGCGGACCTCGCTGTCGAACGTGGTATCAAGGTCGACGATCATCTGCGCACAAACGATCCGTCGATCTACGCGATCGGGGAATGCGCCCAGCACCGCGACATCGTCTATGGCTTGGTGCAACCGGGCTGGGAGATGGCCGAGACGGTGGCACAGAACCTGCTCGGTGACCAGCAGGCCGCCTATGAGGGAACGCAGCAGATCCTGCGTCTGAAGGCTCACGACGTGGATCTCGCGTCGATGGGGGAAGTGGACACCGATCCTAATGACCTCGAGGCCGAGGTGTTGACCCTGTCCGACCCTCATCGTGGGCGTTACGCGAAAGTGGTTGTGCGCAAGGATCGTCTGGTCGGCGCGGTACTGCTCGGCAATCCCGAGGTGGTGGGCACCATCACGCAGTTGTTCGACTCCGGCGCGCCGGTGCCCAGCGATCGAATGCGCCTGCTGCTCGGTCACCTCATCGGTGGCGCAACCGAATCGGCGAGTCCGGCCCAGATGCCGGGCGACGCGATCATCTGCCGGTGCAACTCGGTGTCCAAGAAGAACCTGACCGATGCGTGGCGCAAAGGTGCGCGCAGCCCCATGGCGATGGCCGATGCCACCAGGGCCACAACAGGTTGCGGCAGTTGTGAATCCGTCGTCGAGGGACTTTGTGAATGGCTGGCAACAGCCGATGCCTGAGAGACCAACAGAAGTACTAGGAGGGGTACCAGTGCCCAGCAAAACAGTTGTGGTGGTAGGCCATGGGATGGTCGGCCATCGGTTCGTGCAGGAACTCCGCGAACGTGACGTCACCGACCAATGGCGTGTGGTCGTCGTCTGTGACGAACCCAGCCCTGCCTACGACCGCGTAGGACTTTCGTCTTATGTAAACAGTTGGGATCCCGACGCGCTGGCGCTCGAGGGCAATACCTATCCGGGCGACCCGCTGGTGACCTTGCTGGTGGGCCGGTCGGTCACCTCGATCAACCGGGTTGCGCGTACGGCCGTCCTCGACGACGACTCGAGCATCGTGTTCGACGCGCTGGTGATCGCGACCGGTTCGTATCCGTTTGTGCCGCCGGTACAGGGAGCCGATTCACCGAACTGCTTCGTCTACCGCACACTCGACGACCTCGACAAGATCCGTGCCACCGCAGAGGCGGCACCGGCAGGGGCCAACGCGGTGGTTGTCGGGGGCGGCCTGCTCGGGCTCGAGGCGGCCAACGCACTCAAGCTGCTCGGACTCAAACCACATGTGGTGGAGTTCGCGCCGCGGCTCATGCCGCTGCAGGTGGACGAGGGTGGCGGCGCGCTGCTCGCGGGCCTCGTCACCGAACTCGGGGTGAGTGTGCACACCGGTGTCGGGACCACGGCCATCGAACCGGCCGGCGACAACACTCTCCACGTCACCCTCTCCGACGGCAGCAGCATCGACAACGCTGCCCTGCTTGTGTTCTCGGCCGGCGTCCGGCCCCGCGACCAGCTCGCACGCGATGCGGGGCTCGACGTCGGTGAGCGCGGCGGGGTCCTGGTGGACGACGGATGCCGCACGGCCGATCCCGACATCTACGCCATCGGCGAGGTCGCCGCGGTCAACGGTATCTGCTACGGGCTGGTCGCCCCGGGGTACAGCACCGCCGAGGTCGTGGCGGACCGGCTCCTGGGTGGCAAATCCGAGTTCCCGGGCGCGGACCTGTCCACCAAGCTCAAGGCGCTCGGCGTGGATGTCGCGAGTTTCGGCGACGCGATGGGTGCCTCCGAAGGTGCGCTCGAGGTGGTCTTCAACGATCCCGTTGCCGGTACCTACGCCAAAGTTGTTGTCTCCGACGATGCCAAGACCCTTCTCGGCGGGGTGCTCGTCGGCGATGCCGGTCAGTACGCGCTACTCAAACCGATGGTCGGTGGCCCGTTGCCCGGCGATCCCGCAGCGCTGATCGCACCGGCTGCCGGCGAAGGTGTGGGTCTGTCGGCCCTCCCGGATTCCGCCGAGATCTGCTCGTGCAACGGGGTCAGCAAGGGCGACATCTGCAGCGCGATCGCTCATGGCGCCCAGGACGTCACCGCGGTGAAGACATGCACCAAGGCGGGCACCACGTGCGGTGGCTGTATCCCGTCGATCAACCGCTTGCTGGCCGATTCCGGTGTGGCGGTGTCGAAGTCGTTGTGCGATCACTTCCACCAGTCGCGCAGTGAACTCTTCGAGATCGTCCGGGCGACCGGTATTCGGACCTTCACCGACCTCGTGGCACGGTACGGAAAGGGCGGGGGATGCGAGATCTGCAAGCCGACCGTGGCCTCGATCCTCGCCTCCACCTCGAGTGACCACATCCTGTCGGGAGAGCAGGCCGCCCTGCAGGACACCAACGACCACTTCTTGGCCAACATGCAGAAGAACGGCACGTATTCGGTGGTGCCACGGATGCCCGGCGGTGAGGTCACCGCGGAGCAGCTGATCGTGATCGGCGAGGTGGCCAAGGAGTTCGGGCTCTACATCAAGGTCACCGGCGGTCAGCGGATCGACATGTTCGGGGCCAGGGTGGAGCAGTTGCCGCTCATCTGGCGCAAGCTCGTCGACGCGGGCATGGAGTCCGGGCAGGCCTACGGCAAGAGCCTGCGCACGGTGAAGAGTTGTGTCGGTACGAGCTGGTGCCGCTACGGCGTCCAGGATTCGGTGGGCATGGCCGTCGACCTCGAAAAGCGTTACCGCGGTCTGCGTTCGCCCCACAAGATCAAGTTCGGGGTGTCCGGTTGTGCCCGAGAGTGTGCCGAGGCCCGCGGTAAAGACGTGGGTGTCATCGCCACCGAACACGGGTGGAACCTGTATGTGGGCGGAAACGGTGGTCAAAGCCCCGCGCACGCACAGCTTTTGGCTTCCGGCATCGATGACAGGACGCTTGTCGCCTATATCGACCGGTTCCTGATGTTCTACATCCGCACTGCAGACCGGCTGCAGCGCACGGCGCCGTGGATCGATTCGCTGGAGGGTGGTCTCGATCACCTCAAGGCCGTCGTGTGTGATGACAGCCTGGGAATCGCAGCCGAACTCGAAACGGCGATGGAGTCGCATGTCGCCGGGTACAAGGACGAATGGTCTGGAGTCCTCGAAGACGAGGAGAAGCTCTCCCGGTTCGTCTCGTTCGTCAACGCACCTGCCCAACCGGACCCCACCATCGAGTTCTCGGAAGGTAGCGGGCGCAAGGTACCGGTACTCTTGGGAACACCGCAGCCCGGCGTACGCCCGCCGGCGAACGGAGGAAGCTGACCATGAGTCTCGTTGATGACACTCGGGTTGATGAAGTTGCAGCCACATGGACTGCGGCGTGCCCGTTCGACCAGCTCGTACCAGGGAGGGGAGTGGCCGTGCTCCTGCCCGGGGACGAACAGGTGGCCTTGTTCCGCCTCACCGACGACACCCTCCATGCCGTGGGGAACATCGACCCCTTCGGACGTGCGGCGGTGATGTCTCGCGGCCTGGTCGGGGACCGCGCCGGTGAGCCCACCGTGGCCTCACCGTTGCTCAAGCAGGTCTTCTCGCTGGTCGACGGACGTTGCCTCAGCGACGAATCCGTTGTCCTGCCGGTGTACGACGTACGGATCAAGGCCGGTCTCGTCCAGGTCAGGCCCCATCGAGTGCAAACGCCGATCGCGTGAGACATGGAGGTCTAGTGAAAGCGGGTGATCGAATCGCCGACTGCGAATCCGGTCCATTGACCGGATTCACGATCGGCATCACGGCGGCCAGGCGTGCCAACGAGTTCGCCGCGTTGCTGGAACGACGCGGCGCGCAGGTGGAGCACGCCCCGGCGATCGAGATCATCCCGCTGGCCGACGACGCAGAGTTGCGGTCGGTCACCGACCAGATCATCGCCAACGCGCCGGAGATCGTCGTCGCCACAACCGGTATCGGGTTCCGCGGGTGGATGGAGGCGGCCGAGGACTGGGGGGTCGCGGAGCGATTGGTCGCTGCCCTCGAACCCACCCGGCTGCTGGCGCGCGGGCCGAAAGCCAAGGGCGCGATCCGCGCTGCCGGTTTGCGGGAGGAATGGTCGCCACCCAACGAATCGTCGAGTGAAGTTCTCGAGCACCTGCTCGACGAGGGTGTCGAGGGCACCCGGGTGGGCGTGCAGCTGCACGGTGCCACCACCGAGTGGGAGCCACTGCCCGACTTCTGCGAGGTGTTGCGCGAGGCGGGTGCAGAGGTGCTGCCGATCCCGGTGTACCGGTGGCTGCCGCCGCAGGACACCACTGCGATGGACCAGATGATCTCGGCCATCGTGGGTGGTGAGATGGACGCGGTGTCGTTCACCAGCGCTCCGGCCGTTGCTTCGATGCTCGGTCGGGCCCAGGACACGGGGCGACTCGATGCGCTTCTTGACGCTCTGCGAACCGACGTCCACGTCATGTGTGTGGGGTCGGTCACCGCCGGGCCGCTCGCGGCGTTGCGGGTACCCACCTCGCGGCCGAATCGCTTTCGCCTCGGTGCTCTCGCCCGGCACATCGCCGAAGAGTTGCCCCGCCGGGTGCCGACTCTGCGCGTCGCAGGTCACGACATGTCGATCCGCAGTCGTTCGGTGATGGTGGACGGCGAGCTCCGGCCGCTGTCGCCGGCAGGTCTGACCTTGCTCAAAGCACTGGCACGCCGCCCCGGCAGGGTGGTGTCACGGCATGCACTGCTCACCGAACTCCCCGGAGGTGGCGGCGACACCCACGCGGTGGAGACCGCCATGGCACGCCTGCGAGCGGGCCTCGGTGACCCCCGGATGATCCAGACCGTTGTCAAACGTGGCTACCGCCTCTCTGTCGACGTCGAGTACGAGGAAGGGGAAAACGCATGAGAATCAAGGGAATCGACGCGCAACCCATCCTGGTCGCACATGGGACCCGCTCTGAACACGGCGTATCGATGATCGCGGACCTCGCGGACAAGGTCTCGGCCCAGATCGGTAGTACGCGCGTTGCGTTCGTCGACGTACTCGGCCCTTCGCCGTCAGAGGTGTTGCGCGGGCTCGACGGGCCCGCTGTGGTCGTCCCGGCGTTCCTGGCGTCGGGCTATCACGTCCGCAAGGATCTTCCCGAGCACATCGAGGCCAGCGGCCATCAGGGCGTCTCCGTCTCGCGGTCGCTGGGTCCCGATCCCGAACTGGCGCGGGTCTTGGCGTTGCGTCTGTCCGAAAGTGGCTGGCGTCGAGGTGATTCTGTTGTGCTCGCCGCAGCGGGATCTTCCGATCTGTTCGCGCTCGGCCAGGTCCGGCGTGCCGCCAACCTGCTGGGCACGATGATCGGCGAGCCGGTTCCGGTCGGGTATGTGGCCACTGCTCAGCCGCGGATCGCGGACGTCGTCGCCGACACCAGGGCTCGCACCGGTCGCCGCGTCTTCATCGCCTCATATCTGTTGGCGCATGGTCTGTTCCACGATCGGCTCCACGACGCCGGCGCTGATGGTGTGGCTCAGCCCCTGGGTACCGACCCCCGTGTCGTCGACCTGGTCGTGCGCCGGATGAGGTCGGTGCGCCCCGTGGTCGCCGCCGGTCTCTGAGCACCTTCCCACCACAGAATTCGCGCCACCTACCGACATCCGCGCCGGCTACAACCGGCGCGAACCTCGGCAGGTGGCGCGAATTTTTGTGGGTGGTGGGGCGGGTCAGGCGAGGTCGGCTCGGGCGATCTTCATGTCGACTCGGCCGTCGAACACCGGAACACCCTCGGCACGCAGGTTTTCGAGCTGGCGGTCACGCAGGTGCGGAGCCGGTGTGCCCGCGGCGCTGATCACCCGGTGCCACGGCAGATCAGCCGAGTCGGTTCGCATGATCCATCCGACGATGCGGGGGCTCGACAGGCCCGCAGCCGCTGCCACGTCGCCGTAGGTGGTCACCTTGCCGGCAGGTACCGACGCCACGATCGCACGTACGCGTTCGACCTGGTCGTCGGTGATCTTCGCCATCAGCTCTCGGATCGTGGACGCGCCAGGGCCTCCGCGACCAGGCGCGCGGTCAGTTCAGGGCGGGCGAAGGGAACCATGTGGTCGCAGTCCTCCTCGTACAGCGAGAAGAGTTCGCCCTGTTGTGCCGCAAGCGCTTCGAGTAAATCGGCGGTGACGTACGGCGGTTGCACGCGCAAGGCCTGAACCAGATCGACCGGCATGTGCGGTGGGGGCAGCACAAGGGGCCGAGCCAATTCACTCCATGTGGTGACCACGGTTCCCGGGTGGACGCGCCAGCTCATCCGGTCACCTGCGGTGGTCAGGTGGTCGGCGACCTCTCGATCGAGCAGTTCCGGAGGTAGTTCGGCCCACGATTCGCCCAGCTTCTCAGCACGGGCGGCTGCCTCGTCCGGGTAATCGTGATGAGCGATGTAGCTGGTGGCGATGTCCATGAGCCGGGCGGG
The DNA here is from genome assembly GCF_000506245.1 of Williamsia sp. D3. NCBI lineage: Bacteria > Bacillati > Actinomycetota > Actinomycetes > Mycobacteriales > Nocardiaceae > Williamsia > Williamsia sp. D3. The sequence continues at coordinate 18,038 of NZ_AYTE01000022.1, forward strand.
CTCGAGGCCGATGGCCGGGTCGAGCAGCACCAGCGACCGGATGCGATCGGGGACCAGTCGTGACAGATGCAGGGCAAGTGCGCCGCCGAAGGAATGACCCACCAGGACCACGGAGGAGGACGCGTGGGCCTCGACCACGTCGGCCAGGGCAGCCACCTGTGCATCGATGGACCAAGGCGGTTCCCAGGTCGAGAATCCGTGTCCGAGCAGGTCCGGGGCGATGATCCTGGCGTCGGGCAGCGCTGCGGCGAGGTCCGCCCACCGTTTGCCGTGGCCGGTGACGCCATGCAATGCGAGGACGGGGTCGCCGTCTGCGGGGCCGTACAGTTCCACGTTCACACCAGCCATGGGACCAATCGTGCCCGACCGTGGTCGGCCACGCAGTACCGACCCGGGCGCGGGTGGGCGATGGTGGCGCGGTCGACATGTCGGTCACCCGTGACACCATCGTGGAGGAACCAGAGGAAGGAGACCGTGTGCCAGCCATGACGACGCGACTGGTGTCGGCGCCCATCCCTCCGGCGCAACCGCGTACCTGGCCAGAGCGGGTGCAGTCGTTGATCGACCGTCCCGGCGGCGCCGCGTCACCGGGTTTCCACCCACTGCGGGTTCACGGAGGCCCGGGCACGGGAAAGACGTCACTGATCGTCGACATCGCGGTGGCCCGTCTCGCCGACCCGGCGATCGATCCGGAGTCGCTGCTGGTCCTGGCCGCCGGTCGACGGGCAGCCACCGAGTTGCGCGAGCAGATCACCGCGCGACTGCTGGCTCAGCGCGCCGGGGGAGCGGGCCGCGCTCCGCGAGCCACCCGCGAGCCGATCGTCCGCACCGTGCACTCCTATGCGTTTGCGGTGCTTCGCCTGCAGGCGGCCGCACACGACAATCCGCCGCCACGCCTGATCACCGGTGCGGAGCAGGATGCGGTGTTGCGGGAACTGCTGGCCGGCGACATCGAGGACGGTGCCGCCTATTGGCCGCCGCGATTGCGGCCGGCTCTGGGCACCAACGGGTTTGCACAGGCATTGCGGGACATGATGATGCGGGCCGCCGAACGCGGTGTGGGGCCCGAGGACCTGATGGCGCTGGGCCGCAGGCACAAGCGTCCGGAGTGGGAGGCGGTCGGCAAGGCCTACCGTCAGTACGAGCAGAGCGGTCTGCTGCGGGGGGCGGTCGGGCTGGAGGCACCGCAGGCGACCGCGCCCGCAGTCGACGCCGCAGAGCTGGTCGGCTCTGCTCTCACAGCATTCGCGACCGACCCCGATCTGCTGCGGCGCGAGCGAGCGCGGGTGCGGTATCTGCTGGTGGACGACGCCCAGCACCTCGATCCGCAGGCCGCCACCCTCGTCGAGCTGATCGGGGCGGGGACTCACCAGACTGTGGTCGCCGGAGACGGTGACCAGGCGATCTACGGCTTCCGCGGGGCCAGTTCGCGGTTTCTCGACGAACTCGACGACCCGGATCGAGACATCCTGCTCGACAACAACTTCCGGTCGAGCAAGCCCATCAGCGACCTGGGCGCGGCGATCGCCGCGCGGCTCC
>NZ_AYTE01000023.1:0-82320 GCF_000506245.1 Williamsia sp. D3
GTGGGCTGGGGGGTGAGGCCCGCTCGGGATACTGGGACTCGCGCGGTCTGCGGGGTGCGCGTTGGCGGGTTGGGTGAGCTGAGGTTCAGGCGGGCTCGGGAAGTTGGGATTTGCTCGGTCTGCGGACCGCGCTTACGCGAGTTGGGGGAGCTGCGAGTAACGCGCGCTCGGGGTGCTGGTGTTTGCTCGGTCTGTAGGGCGAACGTTTGCGAGTTTGGTGCACCCGGGCTCAGGTGCGCTCGCGCCGCCGGGATTCGCTCGGTCTGTAGACCGAGCCAACACGAGTTTGGCGCACTGGAGCCGAAGCCCCGCCCGGCCCCCACACAAGATCAAGACCAACACCACCCACCCACCAAACTCCACCACCAGCTAATCTGGAAACACCTGTTATCAGATAGAAGGGTGGATGGATGAGCCAGAACAGTCAGAGGATGTCCCGGGAGGAGATGGACAGCCTCGACAGCAGTGTGTTCGCCAGGTCGTTATTGTCGATGGGGCGCACGATGAGCACGTCGAACGTCATCATGCAGCTGGCCAATCCGGCGGTGGGTTATGGCGTGGCCCGGAGCAAGGTGGAGAACGGGCGTCTTGATCTGCACCCGATCAAGCGTGCGCGAACCACGGGGTCGTATTTGGCGGTGGCGGTGTTCGGCAACGCCGACGACCGCAGTCGGTTTCGCCAGGCCGTCAATCGGCAGCATGTGCAAGTCAGGTCGGACGATGACAGTCCGGTGCCGTACAACGCCATGAACATCGACCTGCAGTTGTGGGTCGCCGCTTGTCTGTACTTCGGCTGGGAAGACATCTATGAACGCGTGCACGGTCCACTGACCGGTGAGCTGCGTGAGGTGTTCTATCAACAGGGCAAAGTGTGCGGAACCACCCTGCAGATGCCGGCCGAGGCTTGGCCCGCCAACCGCGACGCGTTCACTGAGTACTGGGATGAGCAGACCGCGACGATCTCGATCAGCGACGAGGTGCGTGAGTTCCTCCTCGGGATCGCGAACTTCGACTACGCGCACCCCGCCATCAAGAAGCGTTACGGGCCGGTCAAATACCGCCGCACCATCGGGTATCTGCCCCAGCCCTTTCGGGAGGCGCTGCGCGTTCCGTGGACGCAGGGAGACCAAGAGTGGTTCGACGACTATGTGGAAAAACTGGTCCAGAAAGAACGCAAGACGCCACTATGGCTCTCCCAGTTGGGTTTCCGACTACTTCTCTGGGATGCACGGATGCGTAGCCGACTGGGCCGACCGCTGGTGTGACCCGATCACTCGAACTGGGACTTGTACATCACCGAGTAACGTCCCTGCCGGGCCAAGAGCTCGTCGTGGGTTCCTTGCTCTGCCACCACGCCGTCTTCGATGACCGCGATGCTGTCGGCCTCGCGGATGGTGGAAAGTCGATGTGCCACAACGATGGTGGTGGTGCGAGTGGTGAGTGCCTCGAGCGCTCGGGCGATGAGCAGCTCGGTGCGTGAGTCGACGGCACTGGTTGCCTCGTCGAGCACGAGTATGCGCGGTCGGGCGATCATGGCCCGGGCGATGGTGAGGAGCTGCATCTGCCCCTCGCTCAGCGTGGTTCCGCCGTCGCCGATGACGGTGTCGAAGCCCTCGGGCAGGGCCTCGACGATCTGCAGCGCGTGACTCTCGCGAGCTGCTTCCTCGATGTCGGCGCGGGTGGCAGATGGATTGCCGAACGCGATGTTCTCGGCGATGGTGCCGGTGAACAGCCAGCGATCCTGGGTGACCATCGCCGCCTGGCCACGTACGTACGATCGGGGTGCGGTGTTGATCGGCTCGCCGTCCACGAGGACTGATCCGGAGGACGGATCGTAGAGCCGCAGAAGCAGGTTGGTGAGTGTGGTCTTGCCGGCGCCCGTGGGCCCGACCACCGCTACCGTTGACCCCGCCTCGACCTCCATCGAGAGGTCCTTGATGACGTCGATGGTTTTGGTGTCGTCCTCGGTGGACCGGCGATATCCGAAGCGCACCTTGTCGAATGCGATGGCCGGTGGTGCACTGTGACGTCCGATGGTCTGCTTTGCCGAGTCTTCGATCGCCGGTGCGTCTTCGACGGGCTCGGCCAGCAAAGACTTGATGCGGCCGAGTGATACGAGGCCGGCCTGGAGTTGAGCCATCATCGAGGTGAGTTCGTTGACGGGCTGACTGAACATCCTCGAGAACGACACGAAGGCCTGGACCTGCCCGACGGTCAGCGATCCACCGACCACCTGGATTGCGCCGACGATAGCGACTGTCAGATATCCGAATGCGGTGATTGCTTGCAGGACGGGCGAAACGGAGCCGGCGTACGACTGCGCGGTGCGTGATGACCGTGCGAGCCGTTCAGTGGTGGCCTCGAACTCGTCACGGGCCCGGTTCTGCGCCCCGTAGACCCGCAAGGTGTGGAGTTGGGCGTAGCTCTCGTCGATCTGTGAGGTGAGTCTGGCCGTTGCCTCCATCTGATCTCGGAAGTGGGGTCGTGAGCGTTTGGCGATCAACACCCCCGCGAGGATGATCAGCGGAATGGAGGCGAGCACAACAAGAGTCAGCTTCCAGGAGATGATCGGCATCACGACGAGAAGCGCGACAACGGTCAGCACTGCGCCGGGGAGTTTCACGAACAGAGGTGTGAACACCGATGACACGTTGTCGATGTCGGCGGTCACCTTGGTGAGCATCTGGCCCCGCGCAGCGGTGTCGAAGTAGGCGACAGGAAGACGGTGAATGTGCGACTCGATGTCGGCTCGCAACCGGTTCATCGCACGCTGGGTGAGGTTGTTCACCGCCGCGGCTTGCGTCCACGTACCCAGTGCGCTGATGGCGTAGACGATGACGAGCACGGCCAGAAGCGTGCCGACCGTGCCGAAGTCGATGCCGACTCCGGGCACGGCGTCGGCCCCGGCCACCACGTCGGCGTAGCTGCCGCGGCCGTCGGCGCGCAGCTGGGCCTCCGCCTCGGCGGCTGACAACCCCTGGGGGAGTGTCATGCCGATGGCACCGGTGAACAGGGCGTTGATGATTCCGGCCAAGATCAGCGGTCCGGCGATCAGTGCCGCGACGTTGGTCGATGCCAGCAACCCGACGGTGAACAGTTTGCGGCGTTCATGAGTCAGCCTGGCCAGCAACCACTTCAGATTCATGCGAGGGCAGCCTGGGAATCGAGGATCTCGCGGTACGTGGCACTGGAGGCCAACAGTTCGTCGTGCGAGCCGCGGGCGTCGATGCGGCCGTCGGTCAGGATCACTATGGTGTCTGCTCCGCTGGCAGACGACACCCGCTGGGCAGTCAGGAGGATGACGGCCTCCGGAAGAGACTGCCGCAGTCGGCGTTTGATGACACTCTCGATCTCCGCATCGAGGGCCGAGAACGGGTCGTCGAGCAGTAGTAGACGCGGTTTGGCGGCGATGGCCTGGGCGAGGGCGAGGCGTTGCCGTTGGCCGCCGGAGAAGTTCCTGCCGCCGTGACGTACCGGCTGTGCAAGACCCATCTCGTGGGAGAAGACGAAGTCGGACGCGCACGCCGTGGTGAGGGCGGCGCGGAGGTCCTCGTCGGTGGCTTCTGGGCATCCGAGCCGCAGATTGGCTTCGAGCGTCCCCGACATCAACGACGGTACCTGCGAGACGTATGAGATGTTCTCGTGCAACACCTCTCGTCGCCGCTCCCGCACGTCCACTCCGTCGATCAGCACCCGCCCGGATGTGACGTCGCTGAATCGGGGAATCAATTTGAGCAGCGTGCTCTTGCCGTCGCCGGTTCCGCCCAGTACGGCGGTGACCGTTCCAGGGCGGCACACCAGGTCGATGTCGATGAGCACCGCATGCTGCGCGCCGGGATAGCGAAAGCCGACGCCTTCGAGTTGCAGCGAGCCCGTCCGCGTTGACGGTGTCCGGTCGGTCAGTGGATCCTGCACCGACGGCTCCGTGTCGAGCACTTCCTTGATCCGACGGGCGCTGACCTGTGCGCGCGGGATGAGTGCGATCATCGCGGCGCCGATCGACAGTCCGATGAGGATTTGGGTCAGGTATCCGACAAACGCGATGATGCCGCCGACCTCCATCGTCTGATTGTCGACGAGAACGGCGCCGACGCCGATCACCGCGGCCGCCCCGATATTCGCGATGAAGATGATGCTGGGCAGCAATACAGCCTGCAGGGCGCCGATACGTCGCGCCGTTGCGGTGAGGTCTGTGTTCGCGGCATCGAAGCGCGACATCTCGAGTTCCTCGCGGCCGAACGACCTGATGACGCGGATACCCGTGAGTTGCTCCCGCAGAACTCGGCCGACGCGGTCAATGCGCATCTGCAACTTTTCATACGAGGGAATGAGTTTGCGAACGATGACGATGACCACGGCAGTGAGCGCGGCTGCCACAAGAACCACAAGGGGAGCCAGTTTGTAGTTCTCACTCAAGGCCATCACCGTTCCGCCGATGACAAGCACCGGCGCGGACGCGAGCACTGTCATCACGACGAACACAGCCAGCTGAAGTTGGTTGATGTCGCTGGCGCTGCGGGTGATCAGAGTGGGGATACCGAACTTCTGGAGATCGGTGTCGGAGAACGACTGCACTCGGGAGTACGTGGCGTTCCGGATGGACCGGCCGGCGCTGGTCGAGATATGGGACCCGATCACTGTGGCCAAGACCGAGGCGCACAGGTTGGTGAGTGCGAGCGCGAGCATGATCGTGCCGATGGTGACAATCGCGTCCATGTCGGCGCGGGCAATGCCGTCGTCGACGAGACGGCCGTTCAAGTTCGGTAGCAACAGGGTGGTGGCCGCCGCCGTGAGTTGTAGAACAAACAGCACGACGAGGGCCCAGCGGAAGGGCCGTAGGTGCGGCAGTAGGACAGCTCTGAGTGGTCGCTTGATGGGTTTGATCATATGCATCACACGTCCCCGAAGCGCAAGAAAGCGCTTCGGGGACGCGTAATCAATAGAGAACTAAGACTCGAGTTTCTAGTTCGCGCTTCCCGAGGCGAGGCCGGCGAGAAGTCCGCCGAGCAGCTGGAGGAAGTACATCAAACCCGATTCTGACGAGGTCATTTCGTGCCTTTCGGTGGTGAGGGGGTGTTCTGCTCAGGTCGTCGACGGTGAGCTGTCCGCCGGTGTTCGCGGCGAACCGGTCTCACGATGTCATCTCCGGGCCGTCTTGTCAGCATTTCCGGGTGGATAGTTCGCCAAGGAAGCGATCACGCAGGTCACGCCAAAAGTGCTGCGCCACAACAGGTCGCTGCGACCGACAAGCGACGAGTTGTCTTTTGTGGAGTGGGTGACAGAAAACGCCCCCGGGATGACGGGTCATCCCGGGGACGCGGTGAAGCTTCTAGCCAGCGGGCGTCTCGGTCTCGCCGCCGCCACCAAGGAGGCCGAGAAGAGTCTCGATCAACGCAACGAAATCAATTCCTTCGAGTGAACCCATTGCAATCTCCTTCTGTTGAATACATGAACAGGCCGGAGTTTGCCGAGGCGCATGCTCGTGTACTTAAATCCCCCGACTAACCGAGCCGATATCCACCATGGCATCTTCGATTCTCTTTGTCACCCCATTCGAGGAAAAGCAATGTGAAAAGAAGGCCAAGGGGTGCCTTGAAGTACGTTTGACCAGCGAGAATTAAGTCTTTCAACTCGCGAATTATTCTAATGAATTGGTGTCTAGAGTGCACAATCCTGAAACGTCCGGTGAACTCCCGGTGGACTGGATTCAGCCGGGCGCGAATGGCATTTGGATCTGTCGCAAAGGCGGTTGGCCGCCAGGGCAGCTTGACGATCGAGCCCCTGACCTGGCGTTTTGGACAGGTGGATATCGAATCGGCTACTGGGCGCACACGAGACCGATGACCAGGATATTGTTCCCCCGTGACGCGAACTGTGCGACGACTGAACTTCCCTGCCCGATCCTGGCGTGGCCTGCTGTCTGCAGCCGTGGTCACAGCGGCATGTGCATCGATGCTGACTGCGGCCCCCGCCTCTGCCGAGATGATCCCGACGCCGGGCATCTCGTCCCCGGGCGGCTCGACTCTCAAAGCGGTGAACAAGGTCGGACCGAAGCGGCTCGATCTGGTGGTGTACTCCGCTTCCATGAACCGGGACATCCCGTTGTCCGTGATCCTGCCGAAGGACCAATCGGCGCCGCGGCCCACGTTGTACCTGCTCAACGGTGCCGGTGGCGGCGAGGATGCGGCCACGTGGCTCGCCAGGACCGACGTCGTCGACTTCTTCGCCAACAAGAACGCAAACGTGGTCATCCCCAACGCCGGCGCGTTCAGCTACTACACCGACTGGCAACAGGATGATCCGGAGCTCGGCCGCAACAAGTGGTCGACCTTCCTCGGCAAGGAACTGCCGCCCATCATCGACAAGGCGCTGAACACTTCGGGTCGTAACGCGATCGCGGGCATCTCGTCGTCCGGCACCTCGGTGCTGAATCTCGCCATCGAACATCCGGAGCTTTACCAAGCCGTGGGTTCGTACAGCGGCTGTGCCACCACGGCGAGCCGATTGGGTCAGATATACATCCGCATCACTGTGGAGGCTCGTGGCGGCGGTGACCCTGTGAACATGTGGGGCCCCTACGACGGCCCGGGATGGCGTGAAAACGACCCGATCCTCAATGCTGAGGGTCTGCGGGGCCATTCGCTCTACATCTCGAATGCAACAGGCCTTCCGGGCCCGTACGAAAGCCTGGCTTATGTGAACGACCCGACGAAGCTCGCCGATCAGGTGGTCATTGGTGGCGGAATCGAAGCCGCAACCGGGATCTGCACGGCTTTGCTTGCGGACCGCCTCAATACGCTCCGGATTCCCGCGACATTTGATGTTCCGCCGGTGGGCACCCATTCATGGGGTTACTGGCAGGACCAGCTGCATCGTTCGTGGCCGCAGCTCGGCGGAGCGATCGGCGCCTGAGCGGGCCTTATAGGCACAGAAACACGCCCCCAGCGCTTGCTGGGGGCGTGTTTTGGTTTGCGGAGACTGTTGCCTAGCCGGCGGCCAAGCCGACGAGGAAGGCAAGAACTTCTAGAAAGTCGATATTGAATGTGGAAAGCATATAGTCCCTTTCGTCGATACGGCTGTGCTGACCGTGCCGTCAGGCCACCCCGGTACTCGAAGCTTTGAATACGTCAGCAGAAACAACCATCACATCTTGTGTGAGCGATTTGGTCATTCAATGAGCAAATCGTTACAAAAGTCATCTGTTTGATGTCCACCGAATTGGTGACTGTATCAGGTGATCAGAAAGCGCCTACCACAAGTGAATTACCAGCGTTTGCGAAGCCAGAAAGCGCGCATAGCGATAATCACGCCCACCAGCGACAACAGATCCGACTCGGTCAGCCCATTTTGGTATGTGTACGACAGCAACACATGACCTTCGATCGGTCCGTTGAACAACACCCAAAGGATCGAGACAAGTATCAGGATCACTGCCGCCGCGCGGCTGGGGCGAGCCAAGCACCACGCGCCGGTCACGAAAAGCAGGTTCAGCAGCACCAGGCCGTAGAACAGAGCTGGTGGAATCATCAGACCAGTATGTGGTCGTCACCGCGCTCGGGTTCGCCCTAGAGCGGGTGACAATCGCCACGCCCGTTTCAGTAGTAGAACGGGAACTCTTCCCACTCCGGTGAACGTTTCTCCAAGAACGCATCCCGGCCCTCGACGGCTTCGTCGGTCATATAGGCCAGCCGGGTTGCTTCGCCGGCGAACACCTGCTGGCCCATCAGACCATCGTCGGTCAGATTGAACGCAAACTTGAGCATGCGTTGAGCCGTAGGTGATTTCCCGTTGATGGTCTTGGCCCATTCGATCGCGGTGGTTTCCAACTCGGCGTGATCGGCGACCTCGTTGACCGCCCCCATGCGCTGCATGGCTTCTGCGTCGTAGGCGCGGCCCAGGAAGAAGATCTCTCGAGCGTTCTTCTGTCCGACCTGTTTCGCGAGGTATGCGCTACCGTACCCGGCGTCGAACGAACCCACATCGGCGTCGGTCTGTTTGAAGCGGGCATGTTCGCGCGACGCCAGGGTGAGGTCGCACACCACGTGTAGCGAGTGACCACCGCCGGCCGCCCACCCGTTGACAACGGCGATCACCACCTTGGGCATGGTGCGGATCAGTCGCTGAACTTCCAGGATGTGCAGGCGGCCGCCCTCGGCCTTCACCCGGGCGGAATCGACAGTGTCAGCGGTGTCGCCACCGGCGTACTGGTAGCCGGAACGCCCGCGGATTCGCTGATCGCCGCCGCTGCAGAAGGCCCAGCCGCCGTCCTTTCCGCTGGGGCCGTTGCCCGTCAGCAGGATGACTCCCACATCCGGGCTACGTCGGGCGTGATCCAGTGCGCGGTAGAGCTCGTCCACTGTGTGTGGACGAAAAGCGTTGCGCACCTCAGGACGATCGAACGCGATCCGGACAATCCCGTGGACCCGGCCTTCACCGGCATGCCGGTGATAGGTGATGTCGGTCAGATCGTCGAAACCGTCGACAACGCGCCACTGCGTGGGATCAAAAGGCTGATCAGATGGTGTGCTCATGGTGTTCGAGCCTACGTCGTGGTGATGTGCGCGATCGCGCGACGGGGAGATGCCTGACGCATCGTTCGCTTGCCCCTTGCTACCCAGGCTGATACGTAGTCGCGACGAGAAGAACCACAGCGATTAGTATTACCAAAACTATTCCGACGGCTAGTTGGATCCGCTGTCGGCGTTTGTATATTCCCCGAGATCCCATCGCGATATCGTAGACGTTACAAAAAAAGACTGAGTGTTTCAGTTACGACATGCGTTTCTCAAATCGCAATTATCTAAGCGCTATTGCAACACCGTGGACGGCGCCCAATTATTGCTGATTGAAGGACTGGGATCGAATGCTGGTCGTCCTGATCGTAGCCGGCTCTAGGAGGCGGGCGAGCCTCGCATCTCACCGTTCGATCTTTTGGTTTGGCATCGCCGGATGGTCACGCTCGTCAGAGTGGCTCCGATTGCTGTCCCAAGACCGTTCATCAACACATCGATTGGATCCGCGACACGTCCTGGCAGAAACATTGCCTGGCAGGACTCGATCATTACCGAGTAGAGAATCCCGAACCCTATTGCCGAAACCCAATGACGACGGCCGAGTGTGGCAACAAGAAGGAGTCCGAGCGGCAGAAATAGGAAGACATTGGCAGAGCGTTCGAGCGTAAAGAAGGTTATCCAAGCCGTCGCCTCGTAACGATCAAGGAAATCGAGAACCGCGTCAGCCAAAGGACTGCCTCGAGAGTCGTTGCGAGGAGAGAGTGTGATGACTCCGATGACCGCGATGTAGACGATGAGTGAGCCGACGATAGGACGATGTCGCCGGCGGGTTGTCATGCGACAGAGTTTTGCACGCAGGAGGCTCTGCGACACATTCGACTAGCCGAACGAATTAAGCTCTGACCCGCACACCAGGATTGAGCGATCAGAAGGCGAACAACGCCACCAGCCCAGCGAAGACGGCCACCCACACGGCCACGGAGGCTGCGCCGGCGATGAGAATGCCACGGGCAACACGAGCACCCTCTACATGATCAATCCGAAATAACCGCGAGTCCTCGAGTGCACTGGTCATGTGACCATGGTTCCCCGGATCGAGAAAAAGAACACCTTGTGTTATCTAACTGCAATCTGCCTCCCGGCGCCCTGACCCGCGCCGCTGGTGGGAACGTCGCTCGACGAGGTGCCGACGTTGTCAGATGAAGAGCGCGCAGGTCGGTGGACGCGGGTGACAATCGTGGCGGAGCGGATGATCGGACGGCTGCGGGAGACAGTGGCCAAACTCATGCGCTCCGGCGCATTGCCGCCACCATTGCTGATGTGACCGGCCCATCGCAGGTGGCATGGCGCTCGAACGATCGCCGCCATCTTCGATGCGTCGGAGTCTGTCTGACACCAGTCCCGCAGGATCTGGCCCTGACGAGAAGCCGGACGTGCCGAGCCTCGAACTGAAATCTACGCCAGGCCGTCGGAATCCACGGAGGCATCTAGCACTCTCGGCACCAAGCCAAGAGTCGTGTAAATCCCACGTGACCGCTGCGGGCTGGAGCGTCACTCGATCGGCAGGTCTCGTTGCCGCGGCCTTTGACCGCGTTCAAATGCTTCGGGTGGCCGGGCTGTTCTGCTGCTAAGCGTTGCCGTGTCGCTCGCCCGGGATGACGGCGTAGCTGATTGGCGCCTCGCGCGGGTTCTTAGGTCACGCGAAGCATGGCAGTGCCGATGCGGTTCGGGTGAGCGGGATCCCATTGCCAATCCCTGAGAGAGCGGCGGACCACCAGCGCCTCTCCCGAGAATCCGGACCGAAACAATCCTGGACCTACGGGCGGAGGAGGTTGATTTCCGTAACCTCCGGCGTAAACAGGAAAACGGTGTAGAACGAAGGCGGCGTTAGCCAGCCTTTGGAGCATCCCATATGTCCCATATGAACCCGAGCACAACGCCGACGGGACCAGCGCCCCGAGCCACTTTAATAATTTTGGCTACGTCCTTGAGCTGCCTATCCAGGTGTTCGATATTTCGGCGAGCTTCGGCCGATATCGAGGACCCGGCCGTTTTCGCGATATTCATCAGATCAGTCATCCGTTTATTCAGATCCCGTTGCGCGCTCTCCACAGCAAGCTTGACAATATCAGGCAACGAGCTGATGTATTGAACAACGGCAGAATTGAACTCCTTCTGCGCTTGAGTCAACGACTCGATCAACTGCTTGGGTGACTTCTTGGGGGGCGTTGCCGGTTTTGAAGTTGTCGGTTTCGGAGTCGAGGGCTTTTTGGTTGTAGTCTTACTAGGTCTAACTGTGGTGGTCGTTGACGAAGTCTTGGTAGTCGTACCGGGAATTGATGAAATGGTCGTGGTATTCGTCGGGTTACCCTTCAACGCGTCAGTGACGCCAATGCTGAGCGTTACGGGATTATTTAGGTACGGTGGCTCTCCCGTAATGTACATGCACCTATTTCCCGGCGACAGCGTGCATTGCGGCAATGCGACCGCCTCGCCAGGCAGAAGCTGGACCAAGGTCTGATTACCCGACGCAGGGTCCTCGAATGAAACTTGCACCACGTCAGACGAGTTATTGGAATACAGCACGCCTGCGCTCGTCACCAGGAAAGGGCTGTTCTTTTCCGACATGTTCACGTACGACGTTCCGGATTGGTCTACCGCGGTGACCGACTCGACAACATCGTTCGACGGGTCTGAGTCGGCGTTCCCGCTGCCGACTATGTAATGACACCGGGCGCCGGTATTGATATTGCACTCGGGAAGCGCTACCGATTCCCCGTCACGAACAACAAAGGTCTGCAACTCGCCACTCGCATCATCGAACGAAACCTCCATCTGGCGACCAGTCCGATTTGAGTAGATCAAGGCGTGCTGATCGCCCGAGAATCCCGTTCCGACTCCCGGCCCGGTCGCCATCGCGTCCGTTACGTAGTTCCCGACTTGGACCGGAGGAAGATTATCGAGCGATCGATACATTAGAGGTGTATTCGTGTCGCGCAGGTCGAAAAAGCCGACCGAACACGATTGCGCCGTCGCCGGACATCCTGGAATCGAAACAGTGTCGCCCGCCGGATAAACGTGGTTGGTTCTAACGCCGTCGACGTTGACGTCGACCATGATCTCTGCGCCAGTGCGGTTTTCATACACCGTTGCATCGGAGTTTGACGCGGGGACCGTTACGGTGGCAGCACCTGTTGCCAAGTTGGACGCCAGTGCCCGAGGCGACACTGGACTTTCTGGGGACGGACTCGGCGGGGCGCTTATGGGGGCCCTCGTCGTCGATTCAGAAGTTGCCAACTCCACGATCGGCGTCGCAGTTGTCGGCACCGGCCTATTTCTTGGGTTATTCGATTCGTCTTCGCTGTCCGGTTAAACCGGCGGAACAGATGCGGGAGGCGCTACGGACGCGCTGTCCTCGGCCTCGCTGGCGGAGCTCACAGGGACGCCTGTCAAAGTGACTGACGGAGAAGGGAGCGTCGCGCTGTCGACGTCGGGAAGGGCCGGGAGCTCGACGGGAGGTTCGGTCTCCATTTCGGTTGTAGCTTGGGGGTCAACATCCGACAGAGTCGGTTCCGGACCCGCATGAGCTAGATGCGCCGGTAGAAGCAATGACATGAGTCCGACTACTAAGGCCATAGAGACACTCCGCAACCACGGATTCTTCACCGACGACTCCTATCAGTACCCGCCCGCAAGCAGCACATCATCAACGGGCCGGCGGCGAAAGCGCGCATTCGTACTACACAAATGGACGTTTGCGTCAACGGAAATCCGGCGCCGATCTTCGCCGCCTTATGATTCTGAATCAGCTTCCCGGCAACGCCATTCAGGCAATACCGACCGTGCTCATCCTCGTCGTTGGGCTTTGGGACCGCAGTAGTTTGCAGCGTACTTATGAGGAAGCGCAAAGCTGTTGTTGCGCCGCCCAATAGAAGTTCATACGAACGATCTACCGCCCCGCGTTGCTGAGCTTTCAAGGTGAGCGTCTCGCTGACCCAACGTTTCAGGGGCTCCAACGCGTCGACCTGCGGGTATGGCTGCCGAGCGGGGGTCTTGGCGCCGGGCACAGGGTGATGTCGACTCGATCCTGACTACGTGGAAGAAGCACTTTTCTTCATCGACTCACAGTGATTGGGACGGAGAATGAGTGTTGTTGTGGTGGTGCCCGGTAACAGGCCGGCGGCGGGCGTCGATTACCGAGCGTGACCGCAGTGCCACCCGGCGACGCCGACGCTGATCTAACCAATTACCTAGAGATGCTTCTGCGTGGCGTGGGAGAGGGCGACACCGCTGCTTTCGATCGCCTCTACCTCGCTACGCGATCGCGGCTGCAGGGATTGATCTACCAGACTGTCCGAGACACCGGATATGCCGAAGAAGTCCTGCAAGAAGCTTTTCTGGAGGTATGGCAGAAGGCCCACTTATACCAACCTGCGATGGGTAAACCCTTGTCGTGGCTGATAATGATATGTCATCGCCGTGCGATCGACCGGGTCCGGACTGAAGAACGCGAAAAGCGCCGCACCGAGACGTTCACTGTAAGTGCGGCCGAGGTCCCTCACGCCGGTGGCGCCGACGAACAGGCGCTCTTGCGGGAGGAACATCGCCAGGTACGTTGCCACGTAGCCACACTCAGCGTGCTGCAGCAACAGAGCATCACGCTGGTTTACTACGCGGGCCTGACCCACAAAGAGGGCGCTGAACGCCTCAACGTTCCGGTGCCGACCTTCAAAACCCGTCTTCGAGACGGGCTCAATCAGTTGCGCGGGTTGCACGCCACCACCGACTGTAAAGCCGCCTGCGCCTGATAACGTCTGCCGAATACACCGTTGTTTAGACACGGTAAGCAAGCCCCTTGGCCGGGGGCCCCTCGAATAGGGTTCTATTCGTATCTCGCCCACAAACCTAGTCTTCGATTCGAACCTTGAACTACCGCAGATGCGGTGCCTCGCACGAATCGAGTAACCATGTACACAGCACAGCTCGCGCCGACAGAACCCGCCTTAGTCATGGCGTCAGACCCCCCGCAGAAACCCCAGCTAAGCAATCGCGAGATCGAAGTTTTGAGGGCGTGGGTCCTCACCGACAGCAAGCAGGCAGCCGGTTCGCGCCTGTTCATCACGTCATCGACGGTCAACACCCACATCACGCGAATACGAAACAAATACGCCGAGGTCGGTCGGCCGGCGACCACCAAAGCCGCGCTCCTGGCCAGGGCCATCCAAGACGGTGTTATCGACCTCGACGACCTGTGAGTACCTCGTAGGGCGAGCCCGCAGCTTGGACATTCACCTGATGCTGTCGCTGTCCAGATCTGGATGCATCGTGCTGATTGTTCGTTGCACGGTGCCCGAAGCCTCGATTTCTGCGCGTTCACTGCCGCTGCTGTCGGTGGTGAACACTGACGCCACGACTGGACGCCCAGGCGGCCACATCCGGACGCAGACCGTTCCCTCATCAGCCTCGTTGAGGGCTCGGGAGGCGACGGCGTGGACGGTGTCGACAACGGCGGGGTCGGGTCCGGCGGGTCCGGAGTCGTCGAGGAACACGACTTCCACCCCGCGAATGCGGGCCTGGTAGGCGGCGTCATCGAGATCGAGCGTCGAGAGGATGGGTGCGCGTAAGCGATCGCGCAGATGTGCCTCGAGCAGGGCGCATTGGTTTCGTTCGGCCATGGTGAGGGTGTCGCCGCTGGCGATGCGTTCCATGAGTGGCCGCGCCAGCGTGTCGAGGTGGCGTACTTGGCGGCTGCGTTCTTGGGCCGCTGCGGTTTGAGCTGATAGTTCAGCGATTCGTTCGGTGGTTTGATTGCGAAGGGAGAAGACGGCTTTCGCGGTTGGTCGCAAGGTGAATGACAACAACGCTGCCATGGTTAGAGGTGCGGCGTCGATGATGACCAGGCTGGCCCCGTAGCCGGCTCCGTGCCCGGTGCGGATGGACCAGACTGCGAACACCGCGACCATGCCGACAAATCCGATCCAGGGAGCGATTCGGCGACCCCGGACATTCATGTAGCAGTAGATGGTGGTGCCGGCTCCGTGAATCCAGGTCTGCAGCGAGGAGTCCAGCACGGCGGGGGTCACCGACAACACCAGGGCGCAGGCGATCGGGCCGGCCGCGGTCAGTGCGACGGTGGGCCAGACCGGGAGTGGGTCACCGGGAACGAGTATCAAGGCGACGGTCGCGGCGATCAGAATGAGCGCTCCGAGGACGGCCGGCCAGGCGCTGGTGAAACTGTTCCTTGTCGCAACGGTGACGACAACGATCGCGGTGATGTAGGCGGCGACGATGAGCCATGCGCCGCGCGTTCGCATACCCAGCAGGTCGCGGACGTCCTCGTTGCCACGTTGGGGTGGAGTGATCATCATTTCAGCACCCACCGCAGAGTAACTCGGGTGCCGCGCCCCGGCGCTGAGTCGATGTCCGCGGACCCACCAATGACGGACATGCGGTCGCGGATGCTGACGGTGATTCCGAGCCGATCGGCGGGTACGGTCTGCGGGTTGAAGCCGCTACCCTCGTCAGCGACGACGACCGTAAGCGTCGGCCCTTTAAGGAACACGGTGACAGCGGTGGGTGTGGTGCTGTGTGCGTGACGGTTGCTGTTGCGCACTGCCTCGGCCGCTGCGGCGGCGATCGTACGGATGACTGCGCCCGGCAATGGCCTCGCGGGGTGGTCTTGCTCGTGAACCTGCAGTCGCGCTTGAGGATCGGCCGTGGCGATGGTGAGGCGGATGTGCGCCATGGCGGCCTCGGCGGTCAGTGTTTCGGTGGTGTCGGTGCCCTCGCGCATGGCGTCGAGGTCAGTGAGTGTGGCGTGCGCTTGCTGGGCTAGTTGGCTGGAGTTTCCTTGGCGGGATGCGGCGAGCAGTGTCGACATGACGCCGTCATGGGTGAGCTGATTGAACCGCTGCCGTTCTGTGCTGCGGGCCTGAGCTGCGGCGGCCTCGGCGGTGACCGAATACGCTTGTGCGCGAGTGTCATCGAGAACCGCGGCCGTGCGCATCCCCATCACGGCAGCGGCGAAATACACCAGGGAAAAGGCGAACGCCCACGCGATGTCGGGCACCAACGGCCCGTTGGCTTCTGGCGCTCGGACGGCGTGGTTGATCACGGTGGCAGCAACCACAACAACGACCAGCACGATGAAGGAGTACCGCGGCGGCAATGCCAGTGCGGCAGCGATTGCGGCTAGCCCGCAAAACAACGAGAACCAGATGTCGGTGTTGCCGGTGAGATGTTCCCCGGTCCACCCGAACCACCACGTGGCCACCGCAACGATGTAGCCCAGAGCGGTGGCCGCGGCAGCGACTTTGAGTCGGCGGGTGGGCGCCCGCCACGCCAACGGACCAAGGGCCAGTCCTGGCCCAAACACACAGAGCAATGCGGGGATCGTCCACCCAAGGTGCATGACCTCCAGCGACGCGGTGATCGCCGGCAGAGTCAAGACCAGGTAGGCCAAATAGCCGCAGGCGATGAATACAGCGAATTGCCGCAGGATCCGTCGCCCGGCGGTGCGGTCGAGAGCCGCGTTCGGGCCGTCGGTCGTCAGCGCCGGCGGCGTGTACGTCGTGGAATCGGTAGCCATCCATCCTCAATCGCTCGCAGCACCAGATGGGATCGTGTTGGGGCCGGTCGACCCACCGCCACATACTTTCTTCGGATGCGGCCGACGTAATCGGCCACGGTTTCCGCCGACAGGTTCATCGCCTTCGCTACACCAGCGGTGGATTCGCCGGTCGCGTACAACTCGAGCACGCGTCGTAGCTGGGGTGACAGATCGACAAAGTCCTCGTCGGCGTCGATCGCTGCCGCCCAATCCACCGTCGGAGCTTCTTGACCGGCCAACGCTGCCCGCAGCGCCTCCAACAGCACCTCATCGGGCACATTTTTACGCAAAACGGCCCGAACGCCAGCGCTGGCAGCCAGCCGCACGAGATACGCCTCGTCGCCGGAGGTGTATGCGATGGCGGGGATACCTACATCGAGGAGGGCTTCGACGTTGGCTTGCGGTGATGACCCATCCTCGAGCCGCAGGTCGAGGACCACCAGATCCAGCTCGTGCGTCTGCTGCAGCAGCTCTGGCACGGTCGCTGCGCCCGCGACGAAGTGGAGATCAGCTTGCTCTTTGAGGATTGCACGTAGGCCGGTCACGATAGAGGGGTGATCGTCGACCACCCCAATCCGTCCTCGCTGACCTTCCGGGTGTGACGTCATGGCGACAATCATGAACTACGGCGTCGTCGCGCACTGTGTAACCGCAGACTCTTCCTTCCCGCGTGTGGCCCCGCGGCCTCGGATTCTGTTCGCATCACCGCCTTTACGGGCGGGTAGGTCATCGCGGCACATTAAACGCAGCTTGAACGGGACTAGCCCGCGTGCTTTCGAAGACCGATAACTATCGGGACTGATTTCTCAAGAACCGGACGTGAGACCCCGGCATCAAAGCGGCGCCGGGGCCTCACGTCACCACTTGAAGCGAACGGGCGCCGACGAACGCTTGAGCTGGCGAGACTCAGATCCCAGCGTGCACCGTACGCATGCTTTCGGCGATCGTCTGATCGAACCACCGTAGGCGCCCGCCTCATGTATGCAGGGTCAGATCACGAGTCTTGGTGCCTGCTGGGTCGATGGTGCTGAGGCAGGGGCACGATTCGAGTCCTTAAGTCAGACAGGCGGATGCAGAGGCCGGTCTCAGCCCGGGTTGTACGTCATGGCGATCATAGCGATCGCAACGATCCCGCCTAACAGAATCAAACCAATCGCAATCCGTATTCGACGGGCCTGCTTGTACATCTCGCGTGAGCTCATGGCGCGATCATTCACCCACGAGATCGACTGTGCAACTGGCGCATTCGAAATATGGCCCGCCGGGACCGGAAGTGACACAGACGCTCACAAAAGCGATGAGTAGCGGATTTCGGACGCCCGTCGGATCTAGGATTCTTGATGGTTTCCTCTGCTCAGGAATTACCCCGGGTGCGCAGTTCGCTCCTGGCGTTTGTAGCCGGAAGCAGCTCTTCGTCCGGCTGAATCTGTCACCCGTGAATGCGGCATGTTCGTTTCAGCGCGCTATCGGCCTGGCGATGGCCTTGGCGCAATCGATGCTTGTGACGGTGTGCGGGGCGCAGACTGGATCGGGACCAATGACGGGATTCCCTCAAGAAGCCGATCAGCAAAAACCTTGTGGCCTCTGTCGTTCAGGCTGACGCGGTCGGCGTCGAACAACGCTGGGTCGAGAACCCACTTCTCGGCGATGGGGTCAAGGAACGTGCCCCCAGCCGTCCGCGTGGCAGCGCGTATCGCGTCGCGCACCCGGACCATGTCCGCGGCCCTGGCGCCCGGTGCGATCACCGGGCCTACGACGAGCACCCTCGCATTCGGAAATGCCGCTTTGATCGCAGCAAACGTCTTCGACGCTGCAGCCCGTACTTCGTCGGCCTTGCCTGAATCGTTGACGCCGCCTTGGACGACGATCAAGTCCGGTGCACGCCCGTTTAGAGCTAGATATTGAATGCGGTCAGCGAACACCTGCTGACCTGCGATCGCGCTCTTGTTGACGTAGCCAGTTCCGACCTGACCATTCACGTCGCACAAGGTGTTGCGGGCAGCGCAGACGAGACGGGGGTAGCTGCGGGCCGAGCTGCTCGATCGCTCGCCATATGCGTAGGAGTCACCGATGAACGCGAATGCCGGGCGCAGAGGTTCTTCTGGGTTCAGCGATTCTGCGGAAACCACTGGAGCACTGCTGTCCGATTGCCCAGCACGGTGCTTGTCAACCCATACTGCGAGGCCGACTACCGTGGCTATTCCGAGGATCAACATGCTGCCGATAAACGCGTCGCGGATCTGTCGGCGGCGCCGCACCTTCGATGAACTCACAACCAGACATCTTCTATGTGCTCACTCTTGATGGCCTAATCAGAGCCTGGATGTCATCCATTCGAGCTACGCGTCCGTGACACTGACGGTCACAAACATACTCTGCGTCTGCCGATCAACACGTCGAGCTTCCGACGCACGTCGAGCTGCGAACGGCATCAGTCCATGGACGATCCGACTGTCGGCATGACGAGGAGAGGCAGGCGAAACGTGTTCTACCCAGATCTATAGTGTCGAGGTCATGACTCAGGACAGCCCGCTCGAAGAATCTGCCGCCAAGTTCGAAAGCGCTCAGGCGGATGAGGTGCACCACGAGGGTGGTTTCCGGCCGACGTTCGACATCGACCTGACGCGCGGAGGTCCGCGGTACGGCGAGTTCATCGAGGAAGTCCGTACCTTCATGGACCGGGTGAAGGCGGCGTGTCCCAGCGAAGAACTCACCACCGAGGTGATCGAGACGCTCCAGGTTTTGAACAAGAAGCTGGACGAGGTCGCAATCGATGAGTGGCGTGCACCGTCCGGCGGGCGGATCGATCTGCCGGCGCGAGGCAACATCACACTGCCTCCGTATGAACTGGACGAGGCGAGTGCCGAAAACGTCAGCGCGCGTATGACATTCCGCCGCTACCACCTCGGCGGCAACAACGCTGCCCACGGTGGTCAGGTGGCGGTGGCGTTCGACGACTTGATGGGTATGGCCGGTGCACTCGGTTCGGGTGGTGTCACGAGGACGGCATATCTGACTGTCAACTACCGCGCGATCACCCCGCTCAACACCGAGCTCGCGATCCGGTCGTGGGTAGACCGGATCGAAGGACGCAAGGTTTTCATCAAGGCCACTCTGCACAACGGGGATGTGCTGTGCGCCGAAGCCGATGGGCTGTTCATCAAGCTGAAACCGGGCCAACCCTGATCGCTCGCCGCGCTGTCGGGTGCTTGGCGGCCAGCAACGCGATGTGCGGCTCCTCAGGTGCCCTGGACTGCCAATACTAGGATATGCAACTATGTGAGGCGCCCGGCAGTCGATCAATGGAGAGTCATGTCAGACGAGAGCAGCGTCCTTGTTCGAACCGAGGGTCGGATCGGCCGCATCACCCTGAACCGGCCGAAGGCGATCAACGCGCTGACGCACGAGATGGTGACCGCCATCCACGCGGCGCTGCGAGAGTGGGCCGATGACGACGCGGTCGAGGCCGTGTTGCTCGATGGCGCCGGCGAACGCGGATTGTGTGCCGGCGGAGATATCGTCGCCATCCACCGAGACGCCTCGGCTGCAACCACTTTGGACGATGCAGTCAATACCCCCTCAGGGCACTTCTGGCGGGACGAGTACATCCTCAACGCGTACATCTCCCACTATCCAAAGCCGTACGTAGCCCTGATGGACGGGATCGTCATGGGCGGGGGAGTAGGAGTGTCCGCTCACGCCAACACTCGGATCGTCACCGATCGGACGAGGATGGCAATGCCCGAGGTGGGGATCGGATTCTCCCCGGACGTGGGTGGCACCTACCTGCTTGCGCGCGCGCCGGGCGAGCTGGGCACCTACCTGGCCCTGACTGCGGCACAGATCGGCGGCGCCGATGCCATCGCCATCGGATTTGCCGACCATTTCCTGCCGTCGGAGAACATCGAGAAGTTTGTGTCCGCTCTCACGTCTCAGCCTGTTGATGAAGCGATCGCAGAGTTCTGTGTTGCTCCTCCTGAATCCGATCTGCTCACCAAGCGCCACTGGATTGACGATGCCTTCACGGCCGACACCGGAATCGGCATCGTCGAACGCCTGCGCGGACACGACGAAACCGATGCTCACGACACAGCGAACGTGGTGGGAGCCAAATCGCCCACGTCAGTGGAGGTGACCATCCGGTCGTTGCGGCAGATATCGGCCGACACGACTCTCGAAGAAGCCCTGGAGAGCGAGTTCCGGGTGTCGATCCACTTCCTGACCCATCCCGACCTCGCGGAAGGGATCCGGGCCCAGGTGATCGACAAGGACCGCTCGCCGAAGTGGTCACCGCGAGGACTGACCGAGGTTGATCCCGCCGTGGTTGCCGACTTCTTCGCCCCCGTGCCCAACGATCTTGTACTGACGAATGGAGCGTTCTGATGAGCAGCTTTGAGACCATCACCACCGAGCAGCGGGGCCGAGTCGGCATCATCACGTTGAACAGGCCAAAAGCCCTCAACGCGTTGAACTCTCAGCTGATGACCGAGGTGGTTGGAGCCGCGCAGGCGTATGACGCCGATGCGTCTGTGGGTGCCATCGTGATCGCGGGCTCCGAACGTGCCTTTGCCGCTGGCGCTGACATCAAGGAGATGGCCGACAAGTCGTACGTCGACATGCTCTCCGAAGACTTCTTCAGCGCTTGGGGACACCTCACCGAGGTCCGCACTCCGGTGGTTGCTGCGGTGGCCGGGTTCGCCCTCGGCGGCGGATGCGAGCTGGCCATGATGTGCGACATAATCATCGCCGCAGAGAACGCTGTATTCGGCCAGCCCGAGATCAACCTGGGTGTGATTCCGGGAATCGGTGGCTCACAGCGACTTACACGCGCTATCGGTAAAGCCAAGGCCATGGACATGGTGCTGACAGGCCGGCGTATGAAGGTCGACGAGGCTGAGCGCGCAGGGCTCGTCTCGCGGGTGGTACCCACCGAGTCGTACCTAGAAGATGCGATCGAGGTGGCCAACACCATCGCGGAGTTGTCGCTGCCGATCACCATGTTGGCCAAGCAGGCAGTGAACCGCTCACAGGAAGTGGGACTGACCGAAGGCGTCCTGTTCGAGCGGCGCGTATTTCACTCTACGTTCGCGACCGATGATCAGACCGAGGGTATGGCTGCATTTGTGGAGAAGCGCGAGGCGCGGTTCGGCCATCGCTGAGGTGATCTGTCTGCATCGCAGAATGTTGTACTTGCAAACGCGCGCAAGGAATTTGCAATTCCAGTGGTGAGTCAAAAGCTGCCCGTGAAGCTCGCTTGTGAACGTAAGAGTCATACCGGTGTAGCACGTTCGTACTAAAAAGAGATCACAAGTGGCGCAACGTGTCTCAGTACGGCAATGATCATCGCCGTGAGTTCACGAAAGATCTACAAGCAGGCTCAGCGCGTACGCATCTTGACAGGTGCGATCTTGCTCGCGGGGATCACCGCGATAATGTTCGTCGCGTACACCTACTCGCCCAGTTAGTGGCACCCGCCAAGCGACCGAGTCCACTGGACCCGCGAAACCCGGCCGTCTACATGCCGGTGATCATTGGCGGCGTGCCATTTGTCGCTGGGTTCTGCCTCCTGGCAACTGGGTCGGTGATCCTAGGGGGCGTGATGTTGATCGCCGTATCATTGACGATCCTGCTCGCTGGCTTCTACTGGGCGCATCGACGGTTTGCGGTGGTCGCGGATGCCTGGTGCATCGTGTGCAGCAGACGGCCACGATCCGCTTACGAGCTGTGTGAGGTGTGTGCGGCCGATACGCGCTGAGTGGCAGCTACCGCCTCGGGCCGATCACTGCGATCGCCGCCTCGACCGCGTCAGCGATCTCAGCTGCTGCCCTGTCGAACTCGGCGGCGGGTTTGCCCAGAGGGTCGGCTATGTCGAGGGACGCGGCGTTGGGGTCGGTGCCGAGAGCTGGGTCGAGCCCCGCTTCGCGAAGAGTGATGATGCTGCGCCAGCGGATCGGCGCCAGCTGGCGGGCGGCGGCCCGGTGTTCGCGGGCCAGGCACAGGACGAGGTCGTTGTCGGCGATGAGGGGCGGAGTCAGGAGCCGGGAGGCAAAGGTGCCCGGATCGAGACCGAGGTCCCTCAGAGCCCGGGCGCTCTCGGGGTGCATGTCGTGGCCGTTCATTGCGCGGGTGCCGGCGCTGGAGACAGTCCAGTCCAAGCCGAGGTCAGTGCTCCGCTGCTCGAGCATCCGCTGCGCAATCGGCGACCGGCAGATGTTCCCGGTGCACACCACAAGAATTTTCACCGGTTCAGTATGCGGTCTCAGCGGATGAAACGACGATGCCAGGTGCCACGACCGCCAGCAGATCATTCACGAGAGATTAGGCTTGGGCAGTGCAAGCAATCGATAAGACGACCCCGTACTTCACGTGCCAACCTCCTCTGTGGCTGTCAACACTAGCTCGAGCACGTGATTTTGGGAGGCTGGCCGCTCCGCCGGTCCAGTGCAGTGCTCACGGGTACTGCGTCCAGTGGCGGTCTGTGGCTTGTACGGTCTCACCCAGGCGCTCCGTTGCCATGGTCGCGACGAGCGGACACCGTGGCTTTTCGTCCGTTACTCAGGATGGCCGCGAGAGTGGGTCCGACTCTCATGCGCGGCACCATTCGAAAAACACTGTCCAGCAAGGCGGTAGCGTCGGTGTGACTGCGACTGCCCTGGCCACCGCACGGCACGCGGACGCTGACGCGTGCGACGTCCTCATTGCCGGCCTGCGGTAACGTCGTCTCGGGTAATCAACTCAGACAGCCGAATTCTCCGCTATACAGCCAGGGAAAGTTCGCCAGGTAGACGGCGCCGTGGCAGGACGCGCGCGATTCGGGTTCGGGCAGTTGGTCTCTCAAAGCACTGTGCCGGGCACCTCGCAGGGTTCCTCTACACCCAACCGGCGACGAACTAAATCGTGACGACCTATCAGGGTTTTCGTCTGGTGTCGGAACGCGACTACTGTTCGCGGATCCGCAGTTGATTGTCGTTTGTAAATGAGTCTGGGCTTGACGGGTCCCGGACTAAGAAACGGGTGGTCAATTGCTGTGCCTGTTGACACGTCATGGCCGGACAGGCTCGTAGCACGAAGGGTGAACGATCTGTCCGCAATACCCTCTCAGGCGAGCGTGTGCGATCATTCGGGCGTGTCTATCTGGATCGCGCTTGCCATCCTCGCTGTGACCGTACCGATCTCGCTGGCGGGGAGTCTCCTGATCTGCAGGGTCTTCATCCTCCCCAACGAGCCCGTACATCAGACAATCCGAACGACCCACCCAGCGAAGGCGATCTCCGGCGTACTCCTGGTCTGCCTGGCGTTTGCCATGGCAGGCGCGGGAATCGTTGTCGCCGAACGATTCTTGTAGTCGGAATAGAGAATAGGACGGTTAGCAGCGCCAATAGCTTGCGCAGTCGGGACGATGCAAGTCGTGAGCGACGTCGAGGAACGTCTGCTGAACCTCGCGCAGGAATGGGCCAAGTGGGTACCATTTTCCCCCTCACGCCAAAGGCCAGGCCCTGCCCGTCGGCTGCCGGCCCGCATCGCCGTGCCCTCGCGCCAACTCGCAACCGAATACGAGGATGCTCTGCGTCAGATCCTCACGACCGAGGAAGTCGTTGAGGGATGAGTCGTTATCCCGATGTGCTTGAGAGACGAATAGCAGGGATAATTTCAAAGCATGAGTTCTCGACGCCTGGCCGCCAGTTCGGTTGTAGTTCTCGCGATGGCGTTCCTAGGGCTACTCCTGTTCGCGGTCATTCGCGACGCACCGTCCAAGGGTGGGGCAAGCCGCGGTTCGGACACACCTGTTGCCCAGCCCACTCGGTACGACTACATCGAAGCCTCGGTCCTCGGCGATTCCTACAGTCTTGGAGTCGATCCAGGGTCCGCTGACGTCTGGGCAAGAAAGCTAGCATCGCAGTTGTGCTGGAACCTGAATCTGCAAGGGGAGCCCGGTACGGGGTATATCAACTCGGGGACGGGCGCAGGAACACGACGCTTCGCCGGTCGCGTCGTTGAGGTGGTAAAGAGCGACCCCGACCTGCTCATCGTGCAAGGTGGCAACTCTGACGTAGGGAAGGCTGACGTACAGCGGCAGGCCGCACACACACTTACCGAACTGAAAACCCAGGCACCGGACGCGCAGATCGTCGCGGTTGGGCCAATACTTGCACCGGGGCAGTCAGAAGCTCACGTGAAGCAATTGCGCGACGCGATCCGGTCGGGCGCTGCGGCAACGGGTGTCCCGTTTATTGACCCCATCGACCTCCGATGGATACCAGACGGTTCGTTTTACACGGCCGACGAGCTGCACCTCAACAGGGAAGGCAACGAGCTTTACGCTAAGGGACTTCGGTCGGCCCTAGTCAATCGGGGTCTGATGATCCGCGACGCCTGCAAACCCAACATCGACTGGGAGGACGCGTCAGATGGATGAGCGGTGTTGCTTCTCGGTGGGCGCCGTAACCGTAGGTACGGCATCATGCTGCGCATGACTCTGGGGGATTTCTTCAACTCGCGTGCAAACAGTTTGAACTCGCTGCGGTTGCTGTTTGCGGCGTTGGTAATTGTGTCTCATTCGTGGCCCGTGGGTGGGTTCGGTAGCGACCCGAAGCTGGGGGATCTCAAACTCGGGGAGTTCGCGGTCGCGGCATTCTTTGCGATCAGCGGGTTCCTCATTACGGCGAGCAAGCAGAGGTTCAATGAGAAGCCCGGCGGCACGATTCGCAACGACCTCGTGCCATACTTTCGCGCCCGAGTCCTCCGCATCTTCCCTGGTTTCTGGGTGTGCCTCGTCCTCACCGCGTTCGTGGCGGCCCCGATTGCTGGCGCAGTCCGGGGTGGCTGGTCGATCGACAGTGCGATCAGCTACGTCGTCAAGAACGTCACTCTGTTGATCCGGCAGTGGACGGTCGGAGACACCCTCGACGGAGCGCCCTACCCCGGCGCATGGAACGGTCCACTGTGGACGCTGGTGTACGAATTCGCCTGCTACATAATGATCGCCGCGCTGTTCACGATCCCTCCGTTCCGCAACAGATGGGTCGTGCTTGGGGTCTTCGCAGCTTTCACCCTCGCCAGCATCGCCCGGCATTCGGACGCTACCCCGGCAACGGACATCTCAACAATATGCTGCTCGGCACCTACTTCTTCGCCGGCGCCGCCGTGTACATGTTTCGGGAACGTATCTCGGCGTCACCGTGGGTCATGGTCGGCGCGCTCATCGTTTCTGTGGGCGCCGTCTTGGCGGGTTTGGGCAGCGTCGTCGCGCCGCTGGGTATCGCGTACGCGTGCATCTGGATCGCAGCGAAGTTCCCCCGCATGCTTGTCGAGCGCGTGGACGGCGGCCAGATCGACATCAGTTATGGCGTCTACATCTACGGCTGGGTGGTGCAACAGCTCGTTGTCCTCGCCGGTTTGCACGAATACGGTGTCGTCGTGATGGTCGGCGCGAGCATCGCCGGCACAATCCCGCTCGCGGTGGCCAGTTGGTTTCTTGTAGAGAAGCCGGCACTCCGATGGAAAGTGGGGTCCGGGGCATCGAGAACGTCGGGCAAACATGGCGACTCCACACCCGCGCCGAGTGCGACCACGGGGTTGACCGATTCAAACACACGTTCGCGCGAGCGGCCGACGCCTAAGCACAGCGGTTCACCAGGGTGATCGTCCAGGTGTTCTGAATCAAGGGCTTGCCGACCACCGCGTCCTGCGGCGTGCATTAGGTGGCACCACCGTCTCAGGGCGACGGGATCTTTGGACGGACCGCCTCAATCTAGTGGCCTTAGCGGACGTTGCTGATGAGTTGGTGAACGTCTCGACCTGAGTCAAGTTGACGCAGTCGTTGACGTCTTCGACAGTTCCCCCAAACTGCACCTAACGCATCTTTATGCTGGAAGGTCGCTAATGGCTTGAAGTGCAACGCCGCTTATGAGCGGCGCCTTGCGGCGACAGCCGAAATGTTGAACCCCTATGAGGGAGCCATGCAGCCGGCCAGCTTGATCTAGAAAGGCGGTAAGGTATTTCAAATGTGTGGCGCGCAGAGAACGCTCGCTTTGAGCCACCGCGTCGGGGCTCACCTTTGCCGATTACTGCATCCTGGTTCTTCTGTCCGAACACGACCACATGCGGATGAGCCATTTCGCTGATGGCGCGCTCACCAGCGAACGCACCATCTCTCGCCGGGTGGACAGGCTGGTGGAGGCCGGATTCATCGAGCGGACGGCCAAAGACCAGTGCCGGACCCTGCGCAACCGGGAATGCCGCGTCACCGACGTGGGTCGCGAGAAGTTGCACGTGGCGGCCAAGGGGTCATGTGCTCGCGGTGCGCGCCTACCTGGTCACCCACCTCGACGACCACGAGCGTGACGCTCCCGGTGCCCACACAAGGGCAGCTCGCTGATCGATGCGACGGCAATATGTCGTACTGACCGCTTCGATGGACAGTACGTTTCGCGAGTGTCGGGTCT
Source organism: Williamsia sp. D3 (assembly GCF_000506245.1). NCBI lineage: Bacteria > Bacillati > Actinomycetota > Actinomycetes > Mycobacteriales > Nocardiaceae > Williamsia > Williamsia sp. D3. The sequence goes on from NZ_AYTE01000023.1 coordinate 26,568, forward strand.
CTTGAACGGTTGGATTCCGAGATCGCGCGTGCAGTGTCTGTGAATCAGGCCGTGTGTGGTTGGCGCCGCGAGGTGGTTACCGGGCGAGGCGCCGCAGCAGTCAAGTCTTCTCAGCCCGGTGGGCGCCAACTAGTAGTTGGCGATGACGGGGCTCAGGAAAATTCCCCAGTGGTGCTCATCGAAATTCCCCACCCGTGAGGTGGGTCTACTGTAGCGGCCGGCGGATGGTTCCGGCGGCGGTGCGGTGGTTTTCTGATCGGGCGTGGTGGTCTCGCAGGCGATAGGAATCGCCGTCGAGTTTGAGGACTACCGAGCGATGCAGGAGCCGATCGAGCATGGCCGCTGCGACGGTCGTGTCGCCGAGGACTTCGCCCCATTCGGAGATGCTGCGGTTGGTGGTGATCACGATCGACGTCTTCAAATATCGTTGTGCCACAACCTGAAACAACGCAGAGGCAGCCTCGGCAGGCAACGGCAGATACCCCAGCTCATCAATCACCAAGAGTGTCGGCCCGGCATAGAACCGCATGCAGGTGGCCCACCTGCCTTCGATAGCCGCTTTGTGGCAGCGGGCCGCCAGATCGGCAGCGGTGGTGACGTAGGTGCGGTACCCGGCGTGCACCGCCGCTCGGGCAAGCCCGACCGCCAGATGTGTCTTTCCTGTGCCTGGCGGACCCATGAGCAGGACGTTTGTCGCTGATTCGAGGTATCCGCAGGTGCCGAGTTCGGCGATCAGCTGGCGGTCCACGCCGGGAGCGGCGTCGTAGTCGAACCCGTCCAGGGTGGCTGGGGTGGGCAGGCTCGCGAACCGCAACCGGCCGGCCAGGCGCCGGGCCTGGTTCTCTTCGACTTCTACGGCCAGGAGTTGTTCGAGGGTGCTGGTCATCGACCACCCCTCGCCCTGTGCCCGCTCGAGCATCCCCGGTAAGGCCTCCGCGGCGGCGTGGAGTTTGAGCACCGCCAGGTGGTGCCGCAGTTGCTGGTAGACCGAGATCTCAGCTTGCGTCGCCGGCTCAGGCACCGCGTTGGTGGTGGTTGTTGTTTTGGTGCGGGTCATCGCAGCGTGGTCCTGTTCTGTGCGGCGCGCTCATAAGCGCTCATGTCGATCACGGTGGCAGACTCGTCGGCCGTGGCTACCGTGTGGGAGTTGTTGTTCAGCAATAGATCTGCAGCAGCGAGCGCGCTCTTGCCGGGTGGGATCCGTTGTTTGCGGCGGTGCGGAGGTCCACCGGTGTTGGCCGTGGCCATCGCCTCGGTGTTCAGCGCATGGACGTGGCCGTGATCGCGGACCATCACCCCCGACCCCTCAGCGGCGAGGCGGTGGCGGGCGACGACGATCCCGCCGGCGGTGGCGATATCGATGTGGGCGTCGCCGAGCTGATGGGTTACGGTCACCTCGCCCATCGCGAGCTCCGGCGGCACCGAATACTGATTGCCTTTCCACGCCACCAACGCCTGCCGGTTCACCTTCCGGGTCTCGGTCATCATCGCCGGATAGGGTGCACTCGGCAGCGATGCTAGGGGTTCACGATCGGCAACTGTTGCGACGGTGGACCTTCCGTCAGCGGTGACCCGGACGCGGGTGTCTCCTCGGCGGGTGCAGAACGTGTCCAGACTCTTCTGGGCTTGCTCGGCGGTGACGTCATCGCCCAGGGTCCGCCACCACCGCTGGGCGGCGACCCGGTTGGCTGCCTCCACGACGCCTTTGCGGTTCCCGCGCCGGGGCGGGCAGATCGCGACACTGACTCCGTAGTACTTGGCCACGCCTGCGAAAGATGCTGTCACCGAACCCGAATCGGGATGGCAGACCGTGGCCATCCGGTCGAACCGCCACACCTTCGTGAGGCCGCCATGCTGGCGGGTGACCCGGTCGAGGCCGGCGATCAACGTCGGCTGGGTCATATCGGCGGCCAGGAAGCCCCGCCAACGCCCCGAGTGGGCCAGCGACCCAACCAGCAGATGCGCAGTCTTACCCCAGCCCCACGACGGCGGTGGGTCCGGTAGGTCCACCCAATCCCATTGCGTCTCTTCACCCGCAGGGTGGTCGATGATCGCGTTCGGTCGGCTGGTCGCGGTCTGACATTGCGGGCAGACCGGGCGCAGGTTCCGAGCGCGGATTTGGCGGGTCAGCGTTTGATAGGACTGGGTGTAGCCGAGGTCTTCGAGCTCATCGCACAACGTTCGGGCCCATAAATGTGGGTCGTCGATCAAGCGTGCGGTGATGTAGGCGACGAACACCTCGAACGCATCGACGGCGCTGCGCGCCCGCTCGCCGGGCGAGCGGGTGCCGTTGAGATAGGCGCGGACCGTTTTGCGGTCTCGGCCGGTGTGGCGGGCGATCGCCGAGATCGTCAACCCTCGTTTGTGCAGGGCGTGTACTTCCATATCGTCCTCCCATGTAAGCATGAGAAAGCGGGTCTCCTTCGAGTAGCTGATGAGTGGTCAGAGACCATCAGCATCGAGGGAGACCCGCCCTCGTTGGCGGTGCCACACGGGTGGGGAATTTCAGTGAGCGTTACTGGGGAATTTCAATGAGCGCCGTCAGAGTTGATTGAGGAGTCCGTTCGGGCCCATCAACTCCACGCCCTGCTCCTTGGCCTGAGCCAGGAGCTGCTCGGCCAACTGCTTCTGATCCACCTCAGTCTCTGCCATGGGATCAAGTGTTTCGGTCATCGTCGATCCTTCCCGCCAAGCTCAGCTCGGCGTGTTGAATCAAGGACCGGATCCACCGTTATTCAGACAGTCCCGGTGGGGCCTGAGAATTTGGTGCCTCTGTGTTTGTCAAGTGGCGGAAGTGTTCGAAGGCCCTGGTCGGGTCCGGGAAGTACTGGATCTGTTCGTCGACGTCGGCCTACTCTTGTCTGCGGGGTGGGGTCAGTGGCGGTGGTGGGTGGGAGTGGGCGTTGGTTTTTGGGGCCACCAGCTCGCGTTGCCGAGGAGTGTGGCGATGGCCGGTACCACGATGGTGCGGACGATGAAAGTATCGATAAGAAGACCTACGCCGATGATGAGTCCGACTTGGGTCATGATGCCGATGGAGCCGGCGATGAGGCCGAACATGCTGGCGGCGAAGATGAGGCCTGCTGAGGTGATGACTGAGCCGGTGTTGGTGACGGTGCGGAGCACTCCGACTCGGACGTGTGATGTGATTCTTCGCGCAATCGTGAGACCAGCAGCATGTTGTAGTCGGCGCCGACGGCTACCAGGACGATGAACGCTAATAGTGGTACGGGCCAAGCGATGTCGGTGTGGAGTATGTGCTGAAAGATCAGGACGCCTATGCCCAATGCTGCGGTGTAGTTGAGTACGACGGTGCCGAGTAGGTAGATGGGTGCGACCAGTGAGCGCAGCAGGATGATCAGGATGATGCCGACGATGGCCAGGGTGGCCAGGGCCAGGAGGCGGAAGTCGTTGGTGAGCAGTCGTTGCAGGTCGGCGTTGATGGCGGGGAAGCCGGCGACGGAGACGGTGGAGTCGGTCAGGGTGGTGTTGGGTTTTGCGTCGTTGGCGACGGTGGCGATGGTGCTGGCCAGGCGCATGGCGTCCGCGCTGTAGGGGTCGAAGCTTGTCTGGACGGCGTAGCGCACGGTGTGTCCGTCCGGGGAGATGAATTGGCGCGCAACGTCGGCGAATTGCTGGTCAGCGAAAGCATCTTTGGGTAAGTAGAAGCCGGTGGCCGAGTCCGAGCCGCGGGTTTCGCGCGCGGTGGTCTGTAGTTGGGCGGCGAGGGTGGCCATGCCGGCGAGTTGTTGAAGGTTGCTGTCGACGAGTGCAGATACGCCTTCGACGAGTGTTCGCGAGCCGGCGGCGAGTTGGGAGACCCCGGTCTGCAGTTGGGCGAGTTTGGTTGGCAGGTCTTGGGCCCCGATGGTTCCCAGAGTGGTCTCGAGGGTGGCGACGGTGGCGTTGAGTTGGTTGGTGACCGCGGTGAGGGGGGTGTCCATCTGCGCGAGCTGGGTGGACAGTGTCGTGATCTGGGTGAAGAACCCGCTGTCGCGGAGTGCGGCGAGATCGCGGGCTTGTTGGCGCAGGGTGCTGCATTGGGGTAGTTGAGTGCACAGCGCTGAGTTATCCAGTAACGGGAGCACTGAGGTGATTGTGGCTATGGCGGCTGATGACTGTTCGGCCAGGGCTGCTAGCTGAGGGGCGTTCTGCGCGGCTTGGTCGAGTTGGGGTGCGGCGGCGGTCAGTGTTTGTAGAAGTGGTTGGTATTGACCTATTTCGGCCCCGATGGTGGTGACTTGGTTAAGAATGCCGGCCAGTGGGGTGAGATTGGTGCGGATCTGTATGTCGAGTTGTTCGAGGCCGTCGGCGAGTTGGTCTGCACCAGAACGCAATTGTTCGAGGTCGCCTTTGCGGGCTTGGCCCTCACCTACTGAGCCGGACAGGCGATCGCCGATCTGCCCGTTCTGCCAGGAGAGTTGGGCTTGTTCGAGTTTGGCCCCGGTCGGGCGAGTGACACCGACCACACGGGTGACGCCGGGGATCTGCGCAATCCGAGCTGCCATCTGATCAAGGTCGGCAAGTCCGTTGGTTGTTCTCAGATCGGTGGGCGAATCCACGACGACAAATTCGGCGATGGTGATGTCTTGCGGGAAGTGCCGGTTGAGCAGTGCGTAACCTTCGTTGCTGTCGGTGGTTTTCGGTTGACCGTCTCGGTCGTCGTAGGTGATCTGAATGCCCAGCGCGGTGAGGCTGAGGAACGTCAACCCGACGAGGCTGACGGCCAGCAACGGCACCGGGCGGCGTACGACGAGGACCGCGATGCGGTTCCAGTAGCGCCGCGTGAGATCTTTGCGCGGGGCACCCCACCCCCAACGCGCAGCCCACAACAGCACTGGCGGCAACAATGTCACGGTGGCGAGGAATCCGATGAGGATCGCCACCGCGCAGGCGGGGCCGAGGGTGGCGAAGACGCTGAGCTGCCCGAAGACCATGGCTAAGAACGCGAGAGCAACAGTGCTTGCCGACGCAAGGATCACCCGGCCGATGGTGGCGGTGGCATCGATGAGAGCGTCGGACGCGGCGGCGCCTTGGCGCAGCCGTTCGTGGTATCTGCTGACCAGAAAAACCGAATAGTCCACACCGGCGCCAAGCAAGATGACAGTCATGAACGCAACGGTGAATTGCGAGACTGGCATGCCCAGTTCACCTAACGCAGACAGGACTCCGCGGGCTACGGCGAGACTGATACCGATGACCAAAAGCGGCAGCAACGCAGTGAATACTGACCGATATACGATCAGCAAGATTATGGCGATCAGCACGACGGTGGCGATGGTGATGATCACCAGATCCTTTTCAGCAGTGACGATTTGATCGCTGAAGGTCGCTGTTGGTCCAGTCACGTGGACCGTGGTGCTGGTGCCGGCGAAGACCTCTGCTGCAGTCTCGCGGATCGATTCCACAGCGTGGGCCGCCGTCGGCCCGCCGAGGCTGCCGCTGACCCCGACGGGCAGGTACCAGGCGTTGCCGTCTTCGCTGAGCGCTTGTCGGGCAGTGATCGGGTCGGCGAGCAGGTCGCGTACGGCCTGCACATCGTCGCGGTCGGCGCGGAGCCGGACCACGAGGTCGTCATAGCGTTGGCGGGCGGGCTCGGTGAGTCCGGCCGGGTCTTCCATTGCCACGAACACCGTGGTCTTTGCGCCCTTTTCGTCGAACGCCTCGCCCATGCGATCGAGCGCCTGAAACGACGGCACTCCCTTAGGAATTGGGTCCACCGACTGCTGGCGCACAACTGTTTCCAACTGGGGAAACAGCACAGCCAACACCACGGCAACAGCCACCCAGACGCCCGCTACCAGCGCTTTGTGCGACAAGACGAAGCGTCCCACCTGACCCAGCGACCGGCTGTACTCACCGCGGCCGGTTGATCGCCGAAGCTTCACCACTGCTCACGCATCCATCGCTGCGTTGGCATCGCACACCCTTCGACAAATGAATCAATCGGTATCACTACGCTACAACATGTAGCGAAAAGGAGGGATGGTTCGGCACGCGGGACTTCGGTCAGTCGCGACGGTGGGCGGCCAGAGAATCGTCGACAAGCTGTTCGCAGTCTGCGCCACTCATCGAGCGAAGGCCGGACAGCCGCGCGAAGACCAGCGGGCCCACGAGCTGGGTGATGGCCACGCCGGGATCGAACTCGTCGAGTTCCTTCTGGGCGGCGGCGCTCTGCAACACCTGATCGAACGGTTCCCGGTACTGCGCGATGACACGAGCGCGCAGCGGCGCGAGGGTGTTCTGCTGCTCCCCGGGCTCCTCGGGCACCATCGCCAGCCACGCCAAGGTGGTCAATTGCAGTGGCGCCTGCTCGATCAACGCAGCCTGAGCACGGACCAACCGCACCAAACTGTCGCGGATTGGTCCGTGCGCGTCAGGGACGTCGGCGTGGGGGCAACAATCGTTCGAACGCCGCAGCCAACAAATCGGTGCTGCCGTCGAATGCCGGTAAAACGTCGTTCGAGCCACCCACGACATCCGGGAGACCGCCCCGACCGTGACTGCATCAACCCCGCCGGTCTTCAACAGGGCAGATGCCGCATCAACCAACCGATTGCGTGAACGAACCAAACGCGGGTCTTTGTCATCCATCACGTCCTTGGACCGAGGACCCGCGTCGCGCCTGGCCGCCATCACCGCACCCACACTCCCATCCCCGAGACTGCTCTCGGGCGCCTGGCGATCTTCGTTCGCACGAAGTGCTACTGATAGTAGCGAAAGTCGAGGAGTGTCCGCCGGGCTAGTCGTGCAATTCACCTGTTCGACACCCCGACCCGGCAGGAAGGTCGGCGCCACGGTGCCCGCCTCCGGGGTACCTTCGGCGAAGGGTTGGTAGATCAATTCGGGGCTTGGCGGCAGGGCTGGGGTGGGTACTGCTGAAGGGTTTGTCCGGGTGTGCAGCAAGGGCCTGGCAGCGCGCCATGGTTGCACGCGCACACAAGTGAATCCGAGTATCCAGCTCTGGTGAGGACGTCTTGGGCAGGAGGGCGAACCGGGCACAGGCCGGGTCGGGTGCAGGGCGTCCGGACGCGTCGCGTTGCGCAGCCGCAGACTCATCTAGCCTGTCGAGGTTAGCCGGCGCGGAAGTTGTCATTGGGTGGTCACTGGGAGTGAGATCAGACCGCGGAACGAGAGCCCCGGTCGCATGTCGCCTCTCCAGTTGCGGCGAGCTCGGGGAATCGGTTCAGTAGTCGCGGAAACAGCTCCGCGCCTTCCATACGGGCGAGCGCGGCACCGAGGCAGAAGTGGATGCCTGCACCGAACGACAGCGGCCGCCAGACAGTGCGGGTGATGTCGAGGGTGTCGGGGCATTTGATGTGGTCAGGGTCGCGATTGGCTGCACCGAGCAAGATGAGTACGACCTGGCCTGGCTCAAGGTCGACCCCGGCAATCTGAGTCGGTTCGAGTACGGTACGTCCGTTCGTCTGAATGGGGGCGTCATAGCGCAAGAGCTCCTCGACAGCATTGGCGGACAACGCAGGTCGTCGGCGTAGGAGGTCGGCTTGATCAGGGTTGGCCAGGAGTGCTGCCAGCCCGTTGCCGATGAGATTGGTGGTGGTCTCGAAGCCGGCGGCGAACAGCAAGATTGCGGTACCGACGCATTCGTCGTCGTCGAGGCTGTCCTCGCCGTGCGCTGCGGCAAGTCTGCTGAGTAAATCGTCGGCGGGGTGAATGCGCTTGTCTGCGAGCAGCGTTCCAAGGTATTCAGCCAGTTGATCCTCGGCGTGGGCCGCTTGCCGAATGGCTTGTGCATCGGACATCGGCTCCAAGGGTGCTACCAGGTCGCGCACCAAGTTGGCGGCTAGATCTCGTCCTTCGGCGGGCACGCCGAGCAGATCGCCGATGACGTTCACGGGAAGGGGCAGTGCGAGATCGGTCATCACATCGACGGTCGATTTGCCTGCCATCTCACTGAGCAGGTGCTCGATGGTCGCGACGATACCGGCGCGCAGCAACTCGACGTGGCGCGTGGTGAAGACGTCGGTGATCAACCGGCGAAGCCGGGTGTGATCGGGAGGGTTGCGGAAAAGCATAGTGCGTCGGAAGCGGTGCATGGCTCTGCGCTGTAGCGCGTCGGGCACCTCAGTGAGCCCAAACCCCAGTGACTCGTCGGCCTTGCCCAAGGTGCGGTCGCGCAGAGCGCTGTCGCAGTCGCGGTGTCGGCTGAGCACCACTACCCCTGAACTCGTCTGTAGGACTGGATGAGCGGCGCGTAGTCGCTGGTAGGACTCGTAGGGGCCGGCACTGCCGTGGTCGGTTAGAAGTGCTTCCCTGAGCAGACTAGCGCCGTTCGCGTCGGTGCTCATGGCTGCTCGAGTGCGCGCGCGAAGTGCTCAAGGGTCACCGTCATGAACAACGCTGATGCCGTGGCGATCTCGCGGCCGCCCGGCTCGGATAGGTGCGCATCGACATGGAGTCGACGGCCCTCGCGTCGGTCCAGTTTTGCAACGACCGTGTAGTCAGTTCCCAGTCGCACGGGTGCGAGGTACTCGACCTGCAGCGAGCGGGTGACGGCTAGCTCGCCGACGATGAAAAGCGTAAATCCGAACAGGTCATCAAAGACGGTGGCCACCGCACCGCCATGGGCTATACCGGGCGCTCCCACGTGGCGTTCGTCGAAGGTGAGCGCCGCATGCACGCGGTCGCCGTCGCGATGTACCTCGAGGTGATGTCCGTGAGGATTGTCAGGCCCGCAACCAAGGCAGCCAGGGGAGTGCGCAGGTAGCTGCGTACCGTCGGGCAGGTCAGCTACCATTCCAGCCGCCCAGCCAGCCAGCACGGGGTCGATATGATCGGCAGGTGAATCCGGCGAACCTGTTATCCCACTTGGGCCATCTGTCACACCGCTCCAATCGGGCCGAGGAAGTTCGCTGATGTAACAGCACTACAAATGAACCATAACTGTCAACAGTGCAGTCAGATCTACCTAGAATGTCAACGTCGGGCCGCCTGGCGCGGCACCGCGCTGAACACTGCATTCTGGTCAAGAATGGACAAAATCGGTCATGTGTTTAGAGTGTCGCCATGGCGAGCGAGACGATGCGCATGTCGTTCCGACGGCACATGCGCGAGCAAGTGCTCTCGGCAGCTCACATATTGACCGTGGAAAAGGGGTGGGATCGGGTGCGCGTGGCTGAGATAGCCGCGCGGGTCGGGGTCTCTCGGCCGACGTTGTACAAAGAGTTCGGGGACAAGCAGGGGTTGGGTGACGCCCTGGTGGTGCGTGAGGGAGAACGGTTCCTGACGGGGATTCGTCGAGTTCTCGATGAACACAGCGGCGATGCCGCAGAGGCCATCGTCTGTTCGGTGCGATTCACGCTGGATGAGGCCACTGCCAGCCCTCTGCTCAAAGCGGTCCTGACATCCAATCCTGCCGACGTCAGCGAGGAAACCGCACGCGGCACAGGGATGTTGCCGCTGTTGACGTCCTCGACCACTTTGCTTCAGATCGCCTCGCACGAGCTGGTGCGCTGGTTCGCCGCGCACTTTCCGCAACTGGACGGTGACGATGTCGCTGACGGAGTCGACGCGCTCGTCCGGCTGACCGTGAGTCACCTTGTCTTGCCTGCTGGCGATCGTCAGACAACAGGACGCCAGATCTCACGAGTTGCACTGCGCTATTTAGGACTCGAGGAACCTCCCGCGCCAGGCTGACAAAGATCGCGGCCCTTGGCACCAACTGAAGCGCACCCAGACCCACGAGTACCAACAGCCAAAAGGCCGACACCGCGGCAAATCACAATGGGTGGTGGGGATTGCTCACGGACGGGAGTGTAAAAACTCGCTCGGAGAGTGGCCGGTCCACCGCTTGAAGGCGTGCGAGAAGCTGGTCAGATCGCTGTATCCGAGCTCGGTGGCGATCTGACTTGCCGACATTGATCGGGTGAGCAACATCAGCATCGCGTTCTCACGCAGACACGACTCGCGCAGCTCACGAAAGGTCGTCCCTTCCGCAGACAGGCGCCGCTTGAGTGTGCTTGTCGATACCGCCAACTCGTCCGCGACCCACTGGCTATGGGGCTGTCTGGGATCTTTCTCTAACAGCTGCCTGACCTTTTCGGAGAACGACACATCTCCGCTTCTCTGGTCAAGGGTCCGCTTCAGGTCCGCGACCGCGAGCCGATAGGCGAGGGGATCGGAGAACCGGCACACCTCGTCGAGCGTGTCAGCGGGGACGTACAGGTAGGACATCGGAGCGTCAAAGTGCAGGCGCCCGGCGACGGCCAGATCCTTTTCATGCGTGGCCAGGGCGGTGGGTGCTGACCAGTTCATGTGGAGTGTGACGGTCGGGGCGTCACCGACGAGCATGTCGAGCAGCCGCAACAACGTTGCGCCGCTGTACGTGACAGTAAGGCAGTCCAGGGCTCGGTCGCCGGTGTATGCGGTGAGCCCGACCGTGAGGCCATGGTCACCAGGATGCAACTGCGGGCGAAGAGCTGTCGAAATCAACGGCAGGTAGGTGAGTAATTCTACGACCTCGGTGATCGAGCCCGCACTGACCAGCGGAACACTCAGGGCTCCAAACGACGTCAGACGGGCCTGTTCGGCGAACGCAAAACCCAGCAGCGTTGCCTGGTCGATGTCGAGCTCGGGATAGACCTGCCGAAACCACTGCAGCGGTGCCGGGATGTCACGCTCGAGCAGCGTCGCCTCGTCAGCGCCGGCGCGAGTCATGATGGCGCGAAGCCGCGCGATGGCGTCCGGGTCGAGCGCCTGGCTCTCGAGCATCTGCACGAACACCAGCGGGGGAACTAACGAATCCCTGTTCATATGGTGGGTCCTGACCCGAATTCACAACTTAATGACTTGAGTGAACATAGCCGCGGCGCTTGTGCTCCACGACACTTTGAAGTAGTCCCCACACCAAGGACAACGTAACAGGAGTTGGTTATGGCAATTGTCACCTTTGTCTCCTACGACGGCGAGAAGCACCAAGCGCCCGTCGAAGCAGGCCAGTCATTGATGCGGATCGCGACCAACAACGCGGTGCCCGGCATCGACGGCGACTGCGGAGGTGAGGCAGCATGCGGCACCTGCCATGTGATCGTCGATCCGCAGTGGTCCGAGCACGTCGGCCGCTCTGGCCCAGGTGAGGAGGAGATGCTCGCGATGCACCCCGAGCGTCAACCGACCTCGCGGCTGTCCTGCCAGATGACGGCAACTGAGCAGTGGGACGGGTTGATCGTCGAACTCCCCGAGTACCAGCTGTAACGACGAGAGAACGGACAGTCATCGTGAAGGTTTCTGAAACAATCACCGCACAAGTCCAGTCGGTCATCCCGGTGGATCTGCAGATCCAGGGAGCGCACCTGTACGACAAGACCCGCCGGTGGGTGACCAGAACGGACGGGGAGAAGATCTTCGTCGAGCGGCCCATACCCCCGGTCGAGGACGTCGACCTCGCCGACATCGACCTCAGCAACCCCTTCCTCTACCGGCAGGGACGCTGGCAGTCTTACTATGAACGCCTGCGCAACGAAGCGCCGGTGCACTACCTGCCCGATAGCGCGTTCGGACCGTTCTGGTCCATCACCCGCCATGCCGACATTGTCGCGGTCGACAAGAACCACGAGGTCTTCTCCGCCGAACCACTGATCGTAATCGGGACCCCGCCTCGTTTTCTGGACATCACGATGTTTATTGCTATGGACCCGCCACGCCACGACCGGCAGCGGGCCGCCGTGCAGGGTGTGGTTGCGCCAAAGAATCTGCGGGAAATGGAAGGGCTGATTCGATCGCGCGTCCAAGAGGTCCTCGATGACCTTCCCGTGGACGAGCCGTTCGACTGGGTACAAAGGGTCTCGATCGAGTTGACCGCTCGAATGCTCGCGACTCTCCTGGACTTTCCGTACGAGCATCGTCGCAAGCTCGTCGAGTGGTCAGATCTCGCGACCTCGATGGAACAGACCAACGGCGGTCCGTCCGACCTTGACGAGACTTTCGTGGGCATGCGCGAGATGGCGCGAGGTCTCAGCGAGCACTGGCACGACAAAGCTGCCCGGACCGCTGCCGGAGAAGAACCCGGGTTCGATCTGATCACAATGCTGCAAAGCAACGACAACACCAAGGATTTGATCAACCGACCGATGGAGTTCCTGGGTAACCTCTTGTTGCTGATCGTCGGAGGCAACGACACGACTAGGAACTCGATGAGTGGCGGTGTGCTCGCCTTGAACCGGTTCCCGGATCAATTCGAGAAGCTCAAAGCAAACCCCGACCTGATCCCCAACATGAACTCGGAGATCATCCGGTGGCAGACACCGTTGGCCTATATGCGTCGGATCGCCACACGCAACACCGTGCTGAACGGGCAGTTCATTCGCAAGGGCGACAAAGTGGTCATGTGGTACGCCTCGGGCAACCGCGACGAGCGCGTGTTCGATCGCCCGGATGACTTCATCATCGACCGAGCCAACGTCCGCAACCACATCTCCTTCGGCTTTGGGGTCCACCGTTGTATGGGCAACCGGCTGGCCGAATTGCAACTGCGGATTCTCTGGGAGGAACTGCTCCCTCGCTTCGAGAACATCGAGGTCATCGGTGAACCTGAATATGTGCAGTCCAACTTCGTTCGAGGCATCAGCAAGATGATGGTCCGCCTCACCCCGAAATCGAGCACATGACAATGCAGCGAACCATCATCGTCGGGGCCAGCCACGCCGGCGCCCAGCTCGCAGCCAGCCTGCGCCAGGAAAAGTGGACCGACGAGATCGTCCTCATCGGGGACGAGTCGACCCTGCCCTACCATCGCCCTCCGCTATCGAAGGCTTACCTCGCCGACCGCAGCGCACTCGCCGACCTCGCGATCCGCAGCCCAGACTTCTACGCCAAGCAGCGCATCCATCTCCTCGATGCAACCGTAGAAACGATTGATCGCGCGGCTAGTCATGTGATCCTAGATAACGGCGACACACTGCGGTACGACAAGCTCGCGCTGTGCACCGGTGCCCGTCCTCGACGACTACTTACCACGGGAGCCGGCCTGGCCGGGGTCGACTACCTACGCACTGCAGCGGACGTCACCAGGATCCGTGAGGCCACCCGCCCCGGTTGCCACGCCGTGATCGTCGGAGGTGGCTACATCGGTCTCGAGACGGCGGCCTCGTTGCGAGCGCTGGGTCTGGAGGTCACCGTGCTCGAAGCGACCGGCCGCGTGCTCGAGCGTGTCACCGCGCCTGAGGTGTCGGCATTCTTCGACCGGATCCACCGGGAGAAAGGCGTCAACATCAGAACGGACACGCTCGTCGAGGCCATGTCCGGCGACGGGAGGGTCCGAGAGGTGATCCTGGCCGATGGGGAATCAATTCCTGCCGACCTCGTCATCGTCGGCATCGGTATTGAGCCGAACACCGATTTGGCAGCCGCCGCAGGGCTTGCCGTGGACAACGGCGTCGTTATCGACGACCAAGCACGCACCAGCGACCCCGATATCGTGGCCGCCGGAGATTGCGCAATTCACGACATGGCCCGCTACGGCCGCCGCATACGCTTAGAGTCCGTGCCGAGCGCTGGCGAGCAGGCCAAAGTCGCCGCCGCCACAATTTGCGGCAAACACAAGAAAATAGCCGCGCTTCCATGGTTCTGGTCCGATCAATACCACCTCAAACTCCAGATCGCCGGTCTCAACTCCGGGTACGATGAAATTGTCCTGCGCGGCGATCCGACCCGAGACGGCGACTTCACGTGCTTTTACCTGCGCGCAGGTGAACTCCTCGCCGCCGACTGCATCAACCGACCGCGGGACTTCATGTTCAGTAAACGGGCCATCACCCAGCAACTCCCCACCGACCGAACCGAACTGAGCTCACCAATACCGGTATGACCCAGTACATCCCCTGACTCACCAGCACGATGAGAGGTACACACGGCAAGCGTCGAAGAAACCTCCAGCGACGAACGCCGACCAATGCCTGCCCGCCCGACCAAGCCCTGACCGACTGACCCCGTGAGGAGTACGGATGCAACGCCCAACCGTGATCGAGGATTACCCCCACCGGATGGGGGGACACTGTGGTTCGGGCGCAATGCGCGATCTTCTGCACTGGCACGGTTTGGGATGGGATGGCCCACCCGATGAAGGCCTGGTGTTCGCCCTCGGCGGCGCTCTAGGACTGTCCTACCTCCGATCGGACGACCTCGTCCCACCGCTCTACCTGGTGGGCCGAGGCGCCGACTTCGAGCTCGATCTGCCCCGCCGCCTCGGTGCGAAGGTCCAAATGCTTACCACCGACGACCCCGAGGAAGGATGGTCGTGGATCCGCGACGAGATCGACACAGGCAGACCCAGTCTCATATGGGGCGACATCGCCGAGCTGCCATACCTGCGGGTCCAGCTACAGATGAGTCGACACGACATCGTGATTATCGGCTACGACGAGGCTAGAGGTATCGCCTACGTCGTAGACAATGACCGCGCCGAGGTGCAGCAGGTCCCACTCGAGGCACTGGCGCGCGCTCGATCCTCGACATCCTTTCCGCAACCGACACGCCACTGCACGTACCGCATCACGTGGTCAGACGAACTGCCAGACTTGGCGCAAGTGGCAGCAGAAGCGTTTAGCCAATCGGCCGCCAGCATGCGGCACCCGTCACAGCCAGGAATCGTCGACCCGACTGCAACGGCCGAGGGCGCCGAAGGCCTAGCTGCGGCCGCTCAACTCGCGGCCGACATCCCGATTTGGACCGACCTCCCCGTAGACCAGCTCGAGATATTCCTGTTCAGCCTAAGCGCCTTCATCGAAAAAGCAGGGACTGGCGGAGGACTGTTCCGCCGCTTGCTCGCCGACGGATGTGCCGACATCGCGCGCCTGACCGGCGACCCCGCAACAGCAGACCTCGCCGTGGCCGCCGACCGTTGTGCACAGGCATGGACCGACACCGCACGTGCGGGGGTCCAACGCGAAATCGACGCGCAAGCTCGCGCGGAAACAGTGGCCATGTCGGCCGGCCGTATGCCAGAGCTCGAACTGAACCTAGTCGAGTCCCTTGAGTCCGCTTCGAGCTCGCTGAGTGCAATAGCACGCTGACCTCAGTACTATCCCGCACACACCCCGGTGCGTATGACCCTGGACTATTCTGCCCGAGCACATTGCGCACACGCGAATTCCTCACCGCCTGAACGGAACTGGTCTTCGACCGGGCTCAAAGTGGCGCGCTGCCTCGCAACAGACATCGACCATTCATGGGTGACCTCCACACATTGAACTCAGTATATCGAGCGGCGCCAACGGATTTACCGTCCGATCCCGACAGCGCAAAGGTCCAGTGTCGCTGCTCCGCTCCCGCCCGAGACGGAGGGAAGTTTGCGACGACTAGGCCAAACATCTTGTACTACGCTACGATTGGTGACCCGTCGATAGACTTCTCCGTGTTGAACAGCTCCTACGAGTTCTGCCCCCTCGCCCAACTTGCTTCAAGAACGACCGAAGGCGGGGGGTGCGAACGCTTGATCCGGCTGTTCATTTCGTCGCGCTGCGTGCGCAGCTCGAAGATTCTTAACTGCGAACCCCGTGCCACCTCGCCGATGTCGATCGCTGAGGCGCGGTGCTCCGAAAAGTCCGGCATTGTAGAAAGCGCGGACTTGCGACACGAGGCTCTTAGCTTGGGCACTTTCATAATGTTGGGTCGTTCCGTCGCAAAAGGTCAAGGCCATGCTGGGCGCCAACGCTTGGCCAGCCTGGTTAGGCTAGGGCTAGGAACAGTTTCTCCAGTTCGGCTGCGGTCAAGGGCGCGATGAACAGTCGAACAACCGCACCTACGTGGACCGTCGAACGAGCGGTGCCACTGCTCGCGGGATTGATGATTCTCCTCAGCGTGGCCCTGGCGGCCGGTGTGTCGAGCTGGTGGCTGGTGCTGACCGCCTTCGTAGCGGTGAACCTGCTGCTCTTCGCCGCCGTGGGCTGGTGCCCGGCCAGCCTGCTGATGCACCGCCTGGGACTACAACGCCGCGCCGACCTCCGCTAAATCCGATCACGTTCAACCCGCCCTGAAGGAAAGCTGTTATGTCACTGGCAATCTCCACCGTCCTCAACCTCCCGTTCGACGAGGCGGTCGCACGAACCCGCGCCGCATTGGCCGATCAGGGTTTTGGGATCCTCACCGAGATCAACGTCAAAGACACCCTGAAAACAAAGCTCGATGTGGACATGGAAAATTACCTGATCCTGGGGGCTTGTAATCCACCATTGGCTCATCGCGCTCTGGGAGTCAATCGGCAGATCGGTCTGCTGTTGCCCTGCAATGTCGTGGTCCGCACCGACGCCACCAATCGATCAAACGAGATCGTCGAAGCGATGAATCCCGACCTGATGGTCGAGGTCTCCGGGGAAGCCGAACTTGCACCGGTGGCCACCGACGCGTCAGCCAAACTCTCGGCCGCTATCGCCGCATTGGAAGCCATAGCCTCCACGTGAGCAAACACGTCCAACAGTCCGCGACCGCAACGAGTACCTATGAGCGCAGGGACATTCTATCTTGACCCGGCATGCCCGTTCGCCTTGGCCGCCTCACGGTGGCTGCTCAACGCCGCGCGGCGCCGACATCGAGATTGATTGGCAGCAAATGAGTTTGGCAGTGCTCAACGAGGGCGCAGATGTTCCCGAGCACCAGCAACAGCACCACATAGAGGTCTCTCGCAGGCTGCGTCGTGTCTTTGCCGCTGCACATGACAAGACCGGCGACAGCGCACTCGGACCGATCTACACCGCCCCGGGGCAGCGTGTGCACCACCAGAGCGCCGACGTCACCACAGCAATGGTGGCCGACGCGCTCTCCGAAAGCGGCCTCGATCCCCAGCTCGCCGACAATCTCCACGACACCTACGTCAGCGCAGTGTGCGTCGCTCACCGGGAAAGCCAAGACGGTCTCGGCGGCTCCGGTGGATCGCACCGAATGAGTCAGCTATCCCGTGTCCGCGCATATCGGCCCCCGAGCAAGTTAATCACCTCGCCGGGGCCACTATCTGGGGCACACACGTCAGGGCGCATTGCGTTCTACAAGCCCGTCCGCGATTCTCGATGATGCCGCGCCCACTTGTCGGAGAAGCCGTGCCACTCGCGGCATGACCTCCAGATCGCGGTACACAGCCGCGTGCACAAGCCAGGCCGCAGCTTCAGCCGCAGTGAGCGCGGGAGTGTGGTGGTATTCGTCGGTGGGCTCGATCATCGGTGTCCGGACGAGCGGGAAAAAGACTGTCGTCACAGAGACCCCTGTGCCGCGCAACTCCGACGCTATGCTGCGTCCGAAAGCGGTAATCGCGGCCTTCGATCCCGCGTATGCCGAGAACTTCGGCATGGCGCCCATCGGGATACCCCAGGTGGACACGTTGATGAAGTGACCGCTGCCACGCTCCTTCATGGCAGGTAGGAACCCTAACGTCAGTTGCACGGGACCGAAGTAGTTGACCGCCATGGTGCGCTGATAATCGTGTAGCCGATCAGTCGAGTCGAGGACCTCGCGGCGAATCGACCGCCCGGCGTTGTTCACGACGATGTCCGGGCAGCCGTATTCCTCGAGCACGTACTGGATCAAGCGAGCTGTGTCGTCGGTATCGGAGAGATCCGCCGGACAGGTGTCGGCATAGCCGCCCGCGGCCCGGATACGCGTGACGAGTTCGTCGAGGCTGTCGGCACGACGCGCCACCGTCAGGACGTGGGCTCCACGACGGGCGAACTCTTCAGCTGCCGCAGCGCCGATGCCCGACGACGAGCCAGTGACGAGGACGGTCAAGTTTTGTAACCGTCTAGCCGGCGATCTGGTGCGAAGTGTGTTGACGAGCTCGACCGGCGTGCGTGGCCGTTGTAAAGCTGTATGCGCGACTCGGGCTGGCACGTATTTCACGGCTACTGTCACCATGGGTGGAACCGTAGATCACGAGGCCCCGCAGCACCAGTGCCCGCCGTCCGCTGGGGTGCAAACGCTGTCTGTCGGCGCGATCGCTGCCGCTGGCTTCACTAGCGAATCCAGCGCAGCCGGAACCGATTCCGCATCTTTTCCCCGAACAAAGTTGTGCTGCAGGTGATTTACATGCCTGACGGCACAAAGTGTCGATCTCTGTACGTCAGGCGAGCGCTGGCGATCAAAGAATGTAAACGTGGACCGCTGTGGCCACAGGTCCCGGCTTGCAACGAGGGGACCTGAAAAGTCGAACTCAGAACCGGCGGGCGACCCTACGTTACGCGCTGCTCACACGAACACGCGTGCATCCGATGCTTTAGGTCAGCCCGGTCGTGCTCAACCGAAATAACGAACTCGGAGCAGACCTGCCAGCCCCGCAGAGCCACTGCCGCACACAGGGACGGGTCGGTGCGTCATCGAGGGTCAACGGGGCCGGTGTTCCGTCGTGCGGCTGGTTAGTTCGGGCAGAAATATCCAAACCGCGAATGGAGTACTGCAAGTACCTGGTACCGTGCGAACACCCATCGCGGTGGGATGTTCAGCAAGGTGAAGGAGAATCAGTATCGCTACGGAACTTGCTGGTCGTGCGACAGACAGTCTTGCGACCTTCGGAAATACGATTGCCCTCGCCGGCCAGGCACTGCGGTGGGCCGTGCGCGACATTGTCACCGGACGGTTTCCTTTTCGGGAGGTTGTCACACAGACCTGGTTCGTCATCACCGTCACGACGTTGCCGGCGATCCTGGTGGCAATTCCGTTCGGCGTCATCGTCTCGGTGCAGGTCGGAAGTCTGACCCAGCAGGTCGGGGCCACGTCGATCGCCGGAGCCGCTGGTGGACTCGGGATCATTCAGCAGGGGGCACCGATCGTCACAGCCCTACTGCTCGGTGGTGCGGCAGGGTCGGCCATCGCCTCTGACCTTGGCGCACGGACCGTCCGTGAAGAAATCGATGCTATGGAAACTCTCGGACTCAATCCGACCCGTCGAGTCGTCGCACCGCGGTTCGTCGCGGTTCTCATCGTCGCTCCAATGTTGTGCATGCTCATCGTGTTTACCGGCCTCGTGGCCGGCTACATCCTGAGCGTCAACGTCCAAGGCATCACGCCCGGAAGTTACGTCGCCTCGTTCGCCTCGTTCGCGTCATCGGCGGACATCCTTGTGGCACTGGTCAAGTCGTTGGTATTCGGTCTCGTTGTCGTGGCAATCGCATGTCACCGGGGTCTGTCCACAAAAGGCGGCCCGAAGGGTGTGGCCCAATCTGTCAACGCCACCGTAGTTCTGGGGGTGGTGGCGTGCTTCGTCATCAACGTATTCATCACCCAGCTAACGATCATGTTCGTCCCGCAGACCATCGGATGACGGAGAATACGTGACCGCAGTACCTTCCACCCGCTTGACTTCTGTCACTCGTCCGATCGCTCGTTCTGTGACGCCCCTCGCCGAAGTCCCCGCACAACTCGGGCACATCACCACGTTCACCTTTGACACCGTGGCCGGAATCCGCCACGTCGCGACCACATATCGACGACAGACGCTCTTGTACATACAGGAGTTTGCCTGGGGGCGAGGCGCTATTCTGGTCGGCGGGGGTACCGCAGTCGTGCTTGTCATTCTCGGAATGGCTGTCGGGGCATCCATCGGCATCCAGGGTTACGCCTCGCTGGACCTGGTGGGGATGGGATCTCTTACCGGGTTCATCTCGTCGTACGCCAACACTCGGGAGTTGGCACCGATTATCGCCGCGATCGGCTTCGCAGCCCAGGCCGGCTGTCGTCTCACTGCGGAGATCGGATCGATGCGCATCGCCGAAGAGATAGACGCACTCGAATCGATGGCGGTGCGGCCGATTCCATATGTCGTCAGCACGCGCGTGGTTGCAGCGATCACCACCATCATCCCGCTCTACATCGTGACGCTGATACTCAGTTTCGCCGCAGCCAAGCTGGTCGTCATCCTTCTGCACGGCCAGTCAGGTGGCACCTACGACTTCTATTTCAATGCGTTCCTCAAACCGCAGGATCTGGTGTTCTCGGTCATCAAGGTCCTCATTTTCGTAGTATCGGTCGTCATCGTCCACAGCTACCAGGGTTTCTACGCCACCGGTGGAGCAGAGGGCGTCGGCCGCGCGTCTGGTCGAGCGATCCGTAGCAGTCTCATCATCATTGTTGTGGAGGACATGATCTTGACCCTGCTGATGTGGGGCTTCGATTCGGGCGTCAGGATTTCGGGGTAGGGGTTGAAGTGGCTGTTTATAAAGATCCGTCAGGGCGCGCGCCATCAATAACAAATTTGACCCTGCGTGGGATCGGTGTCCTGGTCGTCGTGGTGGTTGCCGCCTATTTTCTGGTGGGAAACGCAACCGGAAAATTTGTAGACAGCAAGACAGTGACGATAACCACCGACGCGATTGGTGACGGGCTGAAGGGCGGATCGGAGGTGAAGTATCGGGGCTTTACCGTGGGCAAGGTGTCCTCGGTGTCGGTGCGCGACCAAAGCACATCTGTGAGAATTGAGCTCACCGGAGCTAACGACGACATCCGGTTGCGTCAGGGCCTGGCGGTGAATTACACGTCTGCCAGCGCGCTGGGGCCAACGGCACTGGAGATTGTTGACCCCGGACGGGGAGAGTTAATCAGTGATGGCGGCAGTGTCTATGTCAACAAGCAGCAGTCCGAACAAACGTCGGTTTCGACACTGATTCGTAAGCTTTCCAAGCTTGTCAATGCTCTCGATCAGCCGGCGTTCAATTCCGTGGTTAAGTTTGTTGTCGATGATTCCCAAACGTTTGCCGACGCCGGCAAGCTCATGTTCCAGATTGCACAGATCACTCGGGACGTTCAACAGCGGCCAGTGGGCCAGGATTTGGCGATCGCAGCAGATCTGTCCCAGGGTGTAGCCGATTTCATGACGCCGTTCGTTCCAGGCATTCTGATAAACGTTGACGTCGCTGATTTCTTCGCCACTGACGAAGCCATCAAACAGACAAAGGGCAACCTCAACGACACCGGCGCGGTCTTGTTCGGCGGACTCGGGGGACTGTTGAGCAAAAACTATCCGGCGTTGAGTTCACTACTGGACGTGGGTCTCGATCTGGCGAGGCCGGTCGCCAGGTCGGCATCGGGGCTGGTGCGAACCGTGTACACCATCCCGCAAATCTTGGACAGCATCGACAAAGCCACGCCGCAGGTCGGCGAGCGAGTACAGCTTCAGGTCGCCCTGGTAGTGCAGACGTCACCTGCGCTGCAGAGCGCGCTTGCAGCAGGAGGACCGAGGTAGATGAAGTCGTTAACTCCCACCATCATCAAGATCGTTGCGTTCGCCGCAGTCATCGGCGTTCTCACCTACGTGATCATCGCCATCCTCGAACCCAGCTCGGACGGACCGAGTTCTGAACGATCTGCGGTCTTCTCCGATGCATCCGGGCTCAAGCCTCGCGACGGTGTGCGGTTGGCGGGAGTCAAGGTCGGTTATGTGACGGCGATCGACCTGAAAGGACCCACGGCGGTCGTTCATTTCCAACTGAACGACGACGTCACGATCACATCGAACACCACCGCCGCCGTGCGGTATCAGAATCTTCTCGGACAGCGATATGTCGAATTGATCGGTGCGGCACAGGGAAAAACACAGGGGGCACTCACACAGGTGGCGCTCGACAAGACCGTTCCCTCATTTGATGTGTCCACCTTGTTCAACGGGTTCAAGCCGGTGTTCGACACGCTTAATGCCGACGAGATCAATGAACTGCAGTCCAATTTGTTGCGCGTTGCTCAAGGTGATGGAAGGGGCATATCGCCTGTTTTGAAGCAGGTCGCCAACATCACTGCCTACGGGAACCAGCGGTCTGAGATCATCACGAATATTGTGACGAGCCTTGGCCAGGTCTCCGACCAGCTCGAAGGCCGCTCGGCGGAGATGGTCGAACTTGTCGACAAGCTGGGATCGATCGTCGACGCCTTCAGCCGCGTGAGTGACCGGCTGCGAGAGTCGCTACGCGAGGTCAACCGGTCCATGTCGAAGACGGTCATCACCGGCGAGCAACTTGAGTCAACGTACGACCAGAGTTTCGCGACGATTTATCAGCGTCTGACGCGAGAACCCGGGGAGTTGGAGGGTCTACTCAACGGCGCGGTACTGCTCAAGCCCCTTATGGACTCGCTGGCCGCTGCGACGAACTCCACGCCGAGCGAGGCGCGATGTTCGAAAGGTCCTCTGCCTCTGCCGGATACAGCGAGGATCGCGCTTATGGGGCAACGATTGGTGGTGTGTAAGTGAGGTTGTTTAGTCGAAATCGATCGCATCACCAGCCTGAACGCAGGCGCGACCTCATCGTCGCCGGTGTGGTGGTGGTGACCGTGGTGGTCGGTCTGGTGATCGCAGGGGCCGTGTATATCGCACCGCCCGGCCAAAAAGTGTACTCGGCCCAGCTGGTCAACACCGGCGGGCTGGAGTCGGGTAATCAGGTGCGTATAGCGGGGATAAGACAAGGGAAGGTGTCGTCGGTGGACCTCACAGGAACGTTCATCACAGTCAAATTTCGACTCGACGACTCGGTATCGGTCCGTTCGGACGCTACCGCAGCGGTTCGCCTGATCACGCCGATCGGCGGGCGAGTTCTCGATCTGGACCCAGGGTCAGGACCGACCGCGCTCTCGGGGGCAATCCCCCTTGTTCAGACATCGAGTACTTACGACATCTCGAACACGCTGGAGACGACGACGCCGGTGTTTCGTGATGTGAACGGCGTCGATCTCCGTCAAACCGCAACACTGCTGCAGAATGCGTTCTCCGACGGCAACACAAACATTCCCGACGCACTGAGGAACACCAGCAGTCTGATGGACCTCCTAGAGCGACAGTACGGTCAGCTCGACAAAACGGTCGCTCTGTCCGATGAATACGTCGAAGCTTTCGCCGACCAAAAGCAGGTGCTGGTCGACTTTCTCCGTCAACTCAGCTTCCTGGCCAGCACTCTGGGACCTGATATCCAGAACGTCCGCGACGGGTTCGACTACCTCAGGCGTCTGTTCAAACTTCTGACGAGGCCGCTCGTGGCGTACCGCGATGGGATCGAACCGTCCGTGCAACAGTTCAAGACGCTCCTGGACAAGGTGTCGACAGAGCTGCCGGGCTACTCCAATGCCCTAACACAGGTCGATCAGATCACTCAGCGCCTCGGCGTACTCCTCCAGGCAGCGCCGGTGGGTGCGCCGGCCACCACAGAACCAGAGGTTCGTGTGTGCATTCCGAGTGGTGACGACAAATGTTGACCACCTGGGTCCGGAGGCTGCTGCTCTTGATCGCCGTGGTGGTTGTGGTCATCGCTGGTATCGGGATAGGGCGGACAGCGTCCGACGACACGCGTGCCTTGTGCGCAGAGTTCACCGATGCATCGGGCCTCTTCGAAGGCAACGCAGTCGCCATGCTCGGCAAGAAGGTGGGCAGCGTCGTTGGGGTGCAACAGAATAAAGGTCAGTCCGGTGTAAGGGTCGAGATGCGGGTCGACAAGAGCGTGCCGCTGTCCGCCGACGTCGGCGCGACTATGGTGTCGACATCCATCGTGACCGAACGTCAGATAGAGTTCACCAAGCCGTACTCCGGTGGAGCCCGATACGAGACGAATCAGTGCATTTCGTTGAGTAAGACGAGAACCCCGCTAGGCGTCAGTCAGACGCTCGACTCGATCAGCAACTTGTCCGAGGACCTGGTCAAGGACAACGGTAGAAACACCGACGCGTCCTGCAGTCCCTCAAGCTCGTCTCCCGCAATCTGGAAGGGACACAGGGCGACGTGGCCGGGATCATCAAGGACTCTGCCACGCTCATCACGACCCGGCCAAGCGGGATGGACAGATTCGCAGGATCGTCGGGAACCTCGCAACACTGACGGGGGTGGCAACCGAGAACGACAAAGAGCTGACCGCCCTCTTCGACAACTTCGTCGGTGCCATCAATGTCATCGTCGCGTTCGGCCAGACGTTCGGTGCAGCAGTCGAGTACGCGGGGACGTTCGTACCGATTCTCTCGCGGCTCGCAACAGATTTCGGCCCCCCGGTATTCGCGATCGGTGATGCTGCCGTTCCGCTCATCGCCGGCATGGGAGAGCAGCCGGACATGATGGCAGCAGTAGCAGCCCGCACGGCAGACCTCATCGTCAAACACCCCGATGCCAAGTCGATCGTGCAGGCGTTCGCAGTGTCGCTGCCTTTGCGAAGCCTCGTCAGTGGCTGCGCCGCGCCAGTGGCAAACGGCGTCTGCAGGCCCGGCGATGCATCAAAAACGATCGCCGGGATGATGGGTGGAGGGGCCTGATGATCTCGGTCAACCGGGCACGCCTCGGACCCACGATAGTCGCACTGATGGCAGCGATGGTGTTCGTCACGTCATGTGGGATCAACGCCGACAATCCGCCGACCATAGGGACCTCCGACGGCAACGGCTACGACATCCAGATGGAGTTCACCAGCGCACTCAACCTGCCAGCCCTCGCTAAAGTCCTGTCGGAGGGGATCAGCGTCGGAACCGTCGAAGATGTCACGTACGAGAACGGGCATGCGGTCGTCAAAGCTCGCATCGATCACAAGACTCAGCTGCCGGGCGAATCGCGAGCCGAACTGCGTCAAGACACTCTCCTCGGTGAGATCTACGTTGCCATCCTTCCCCCAGCCGAGCCGTCGACGGGTGCCTTGCTGCGGTCGGGTTCGGTGATCCCGCTGGCACGGACCGAGCCGGCAGCAAATGTCGAGGACGTCATGCGCGGAATGGCGAATGTCCTCGGCGGCGGTGAGCTCGACAAGATCCACACCGCCATCTCGACATTGAACACCACGTTCCCCAAGGACCCGCAGGAATTCGACGCCCTGTATCGGACAACGCTGGAGACCGTTTCGGAGGTCTCCTCGAACACTGACAAGCTCGACGTAGTGTTGAGGTCGGCTGATCGGACTCTGAAGGTGATCTTGGCTGATCCATCGGGAATCGACCGGATGCTGACTAAGGGTGGACGCAACTTTTATGGCCTCGGCTACTCCCTGATCGACGTCGCGTTACTCATCGCCAACTTGCGTGATTTCGCTGTGGCCGCGGGCAGGATCGTGGATCCGGAGTACTCACGCATCAAGGAGTCGGTGGCTGCGATCGCCCCGGTGATTGCTTCGATCGCCAACTCCGACATTTACTCAAAGTCCTTCACGGAGCAGGCAACACGCGTCATCCGCGACAAACTGATTCCATTCGTGGGGTCGCCCGACATCAACCTTTCGGACATCTCCATCGATGGCCGGAACCTGGCGCGGCGGGACGCCGAATCGTTTATTACCGTGTTGAAATCGATCGGAATGATGCCGTGAACCGCAGCAGCACGCTCATATCTATGGTGGCTTTGGCCGTCGTGTTCGTTGTAGGGCTTGGCTACCTTGTCGTCGGCGTGGCTCGCGTGAACCCCACCCGCTCCGAGTACTCGTTAACCGCCTTCATCGACAGCTCGGGCGGTCTGCTGGACACGTCGCCGGTGATGGTGCGGGGGATACCCGTCGGAAGGGTGGCCTCCATCAACGTCGTGGATTCGGCACTTAAGGTCGAGATGGCGATCGATTCCGATAACAAGATTCCCCAGGACAGTGTGATGTCTATCCAGAATCTGTCACTTGCGGGGGAACAGTACATCAACTTCGTGCCCGCGGGCACGGCTACCAGCGGGTACTTCCGCAACGGAGACGTGGTGCCCGCTGAGGCGGTGCACGTGTCGCAATCGGTGCCCCAGGTGTTGCCGAAGATGGCTGCAGTGGCAGATGGGCTCGACCCAGCATCGATCGAGTCCATCAACAAGACCGTCGCCGAGGCCGTCGCCGGACAGCAGGGAGACCTCGACATGATCGGCGACATGATGTACCGCCTAGTCGATTTCGTCGGCAAGGATGGGTCCGTCCGGGTGACCGCGGACAACGCCGAGTTCCTGCTCGGCCTCATGTCCAACGTCGGGGACGTCCTCACTGAGGCAGCTGTGCGTACCCCTGACGCCGTGAACGGATTGGCGAGAATTCAGCGGGCGTTCATCGAGTTCACAACCACCTCGTACGACAAGTGGCCTCCCGTGTTGAAGCTTGTGGAAAAGCTCAGCGGCTATATCCAGATCCTGCAGCCGGATCTGCTGACGATCACCCGTGCGGTGAAACCGGCGACCGAGAAGGTCGCGGACACCTACGTCGACTTCGGATCGATCGGCGACCTCCTCGCCCGAACCTTCCCGACGTCGCGACCAGGTCGTGCCGAGGTCCCCATCACGGTGTCGCAGTCACCACGATGACGACTTGTCCGCGAGCGACTATCCACCGCAAGTAACAAGAAGGTCCAGATGACAAATGACGAGCAGACCAATCCGCCTACTGAGCCCACTGAGGTCGAGGACGGCTCGGCAGCAGCGACGACGGATGGCGATCTACTGGTGGACGAAAACGCCCCAACTGCTTCTGTAGCCACGGCGGGGGTTGACGACAGCGACGTCGCCCCCCTCTCGCCGAGTGCGCGGCGCTGGTCAGCATTGCCGCAATCACGTGCTGCCGTGGCCGTTTCGGCCGTGATCGTGGTGCTCGCTGTGCTGGTCGGCGTGTTCGCCTACCTCTACCTCGAGGCCGACGACGCGAAGTCGACATTGGAAAACGAAGCCGCGCAACGGGCCGCGGCGGCGGAGGCCGCCTCGGATTACACGACCAAGTCCCTGACCTACAGCTACGAAAACACCGACGCCTTTTTTGCAGCGGTCAAGGAGAACGCAGGTGAGGCGCTTATCAAGCGCTACGACGAGGTTCGACCGACGCTGACGCAAATCATGCAGCAAGCCCAGGTGCAAGCGTCGGGCCGCGTTCTGGCCACCAGCGTCACCGGTGACACCGACGGCGAGTACACGGTGATGGTCTTCGCGAGCCAGAAGACGCAGAACGTGCAGAACCCACAACCGAGTGAACTGCCGACGTTGTTAAAGGTAATTGTGTCGAAAACGGCTGGGAGCTGGCAGATCCAGGACTACGGCCCAGCTGAATAAGGCGGCTGTGCCGCAGAAGGAGTATTTCTATTCATGAAGAGCACGATGCAGGACGTACCTTTGACGGTGTCGTCGATCCTTCGCCACGTCGCGACGAATCACGCCGGCAGGCAGGTGATCACCTACGGCGGCGCCGAACCGGCTCGAACCACGACTTACGGGCCCCTTGAGGAACGCTGCGGGCAGCTGGCCAATGCTCTGCGTCGTGCCGGTGTGGGCGACGATGACCGGGTCGCCACTTTGCTGTGGAACAATCAGGAGCACCTCGAGGCGTACGCTGCGGTTCCCGCCATGGGTGCCGTCCTGCACACCCTGAATCTGCGGTTGTCTGCGTCCCAACTGTCGTTCATCGCGAACCACGCTGAGGACCGGGTCATCATTACGGATAGTTCGCTGGTGCCGTTGCTGGCGCCGCTGCTGCCGGGCCTGTCGACCGTACGTGTCGTGTTCGTCGCCGGCGGTGGGGAGGTGTCGGCGCTGGAGGGCAACGGCGTCGAAATCATTCGTTATGAGGACGCGCTCGCTGCGGAGTCCCCGGCCTTTCCGTGGGCAGAACCCGATGAGAGATCGGCGGCGGCTATGTGCTACACCAGCGGAACCACGGGAGACCCCAAAGGCGTTGTCTACAGCCACCGTTCGGTGTTCCTTCACTCGATGGCAGCCTGTACCGGCAATGCGCTCGCCGTGGAGGAAGGTGACCGAGTCCTGCCCGTGGTGCCGATGTTCCACGCCAGTGCCTGGGGCCTCCCCTATGCGGCCCTTATGGCGGGTGCCGACTTGCTTCTGCCCGACCGATTCCTGCAAGCGGCTCCTCTGGCGGACATGATTCAGACACATCGGCCCACGAAAGCGGGTGCCGTTCCGACCATCTGGAACGATCTATTGCAGTTTGGGTCATCGCACCCCGACCTGGATTTGTCGTCGATCAGTCTGGTCGCCTGCGGGGGTGCGGCGGTGCCGCAGTCGTTGATCGAGGGATTCGCGGACAGGTTCGGCGTCCCGATTATCCAAGCGTGGGGGATGACGGAAACTTCGCCACTCGCCGCGGTGAGTCGACCACCGGCCGGTGTCGCATCGGAATCCGATATGTCGTATCGCAAGCGTCAGGGCCGTGCCATCTGTGGCGTTGAGATGCGTCTTACCGACGAGGCAGGTATGCCGGTTCCACGTGACGACAGGTCCGTGGGGGAATTGGAAGTGAGGGGGCCGTGGATCACCGGTAGCTATTACAACATGGACGAAGACAGCGACAACTTCCGTGACGGCTGGCTGCGAACCGGCGACGTTGGCCACATCAGCCAAGACGGTTATTTGACGCTCACCGATCGAACGAAGGACGTCATCAAGTCGGGTGGCGAGTGGGTCTCATCGGTGGAGCTCGAGAACACCATAATGGGCCATCCTCAGGTGGCCGAGGCTGCCGTGATCGCTATCCCTCACGATCGATGGCAGGAGACGGCCCTAGCCGTGGTCGTCCGGACGCACGGCAGCGAGGTTACCGCCGATCAACTCGGCCAGTGGTTCCTCGAGAATTGCCCCGACGAGATCCCTCGTTGGTGGATTCCCAAGAACTGGGCGTTCGTGGACCAGGTGCCCCGCACCAGCGTGGGCAAGTTCGACAAAAGAGCTTTGCGTTCCCAACATGCCGACGGGAGTCTGGTCGTCGTGCCGAACTGAACACGTTTCTCGCTGACGGCGGCGGTTCGCTGAACCGCCGCCGTCTGGTGTTCACCGCCTCGGCCCGGGCCGGTGCGCTTAGAAGTACTCAGGCCAGGCGTCCGCAGCGATGACTCACACTGCTACCGAGCACCACGGCACGGGTGTAGCGAAAGCGTTAGCGAGAATGGGCAATTGATCGTGGGTCCGTTTCACAGCAGGAACCGAGAGTTCCTGTCAACCCTCGCGCGCCTGATGTAGATTCACCCCGCCATCAGCGATTAGACGTCGTCAAAGGTCCTCTGGCATAGGGTCCTACCTCGGTGGAATCCCGGCTCACGGCCGCGCGGTGCAGCCGCCCTGGCCACCAGCTCGCCTCACCGAGCAATGCTGCCAGCGCAGGGACGACAATAGTGCGAACGAGAAAGGTGTCCAGGAGTAACCCGATACCGATGATAAAGCCGATCTGGACCATCACGTCGATCGATCCCAGCATGAGTCCGAACATGCTCGCCGCGAAAATCAAACCGGCCGAGGTGATGACCGAGCCGGTGTATGCAACGGTGCGTAGCACTCCGAGCCGGACATTGGCCGTCGATTCCTCTCTGAGCCGGGAAACCAACAGCATGTTGTAGTCGGCCCCCACTGCAACCAGGACGATAAAGGACACCAGCGGGACGGGCCACGCTATTTCATTGCCGAAAATGTGTTGGAGGACAAGGACACCGATGCCCAGAGCGGCTGCGTAGTTGAGTACAACGGTGGCCAGTAGATAGATCGGTGCGA
The DNA here is from genome assembly GCF_000506245.1 of Williamsia sp. D3. NCBI lineage: Bacteria > Bacillati > Actinomycetota > Actinomycetes > Mycobacteriales > Nocardiaceae > Williamsia > Williamsia sp. D3. Next base: position 55,948 of record NZ_AYTE01000023.1, read on the forward strand.
CGATCGCCCTGAGTAAGAGCATTAGGATCAAGCCGACTATCAGGAGCGTTCCGAATCCGAGTAACTTGAAATCGTACGCCAGAAGTCGTTGGATGTCGGCGTTGATCGCCGGGAACCCGGCGACAGATGCGCGCGCACCCTGCAGCGTGGTGTTCGGCATGGCGTCCTCGGCCACCTTCGACAGACTGTTCGCCAACGTCATAGCATCCGCGGTATACGGATCGTAGGCGGTCTGCACTACAAAGCGAGCAGTCTTGCCATCCGGCGAGATGAACTGGCGCGCCACTTGGCTGAACTGCTGATCCTTGAACGCGTCGGCGGGTAGGTAGAACCCCGTTGCCGAGTCAGAGTTGCCGATGTCCCGGGCGGGCGCGCGTAGCTGGGCGGCCACTTGAGACAGGCCCGCCAGCAGTTGCAGGTTGCTGTCCACCAATGCGCTCACACCGCCGGAAAGCTGTCGGGACCCGTCGGCGAGCGCTCGGACGCCCGTCTGGAGCTGTGACAACCGACTGCCGAGGTCCTGGCCGTTGATCGTCTGCAGCGCGGAGTCGAGGACGTTCAATGAGCTCTGCAACTGCGCGAGGTCCGCCGTTCCCGGGCCCTCAACTCCACCGAGCTGGGTAGCGAAGTCCGCGAAACGACCGAGGGACTGGTTGTCGGCCAATGCGCGGATATCCGAGGTCTGTGCCTGCAAGGCCGAACACTGCGGGATCTGAACGCACCAGGGAGCATCGAGTGCACTCAACGCAGGTGCGACGGAGTCGGCAGCCGACTGTGCCTGTCGTGCCACTCGAGACAGTTCAGGAGCTTGTTGGGAGAACTCATCGAGTGCGGGCGCCGCAGCAGCCAGCTGATCGACGAGCGGACGATACTGGCTGAGTTCCTCGCCGGCCGACGAGGCCTGCTCGAGCAACCCCGACAGCGGCGCGAGGTTGGTGGTGATTTGTTCGTTCAGCAAAGCAAGACCGTCGGCGAGTTGTGAGGACCCGGTCCTCAGTAGCTCCAGTTCGCCCTTCCGTGACTGTGCGTCACCGGTCTGTTCGGTGATACCACTACCGATCTGGTCGTTCTGCCATGACAACTCAGCCTGCTCAAGCTTCTCGCCCGTCGGGCGAGTCACCCCGATGACGCGGGTGACACCGGGCGTCTGCGCGACGCGCGACGCCATCTGTTCAAGATCGGCCAGTCCCTGGCCGGTGCGCATGTCTTTGTTCGACTCCACCAGAAGGAACTCGGAGATGATGGTGTCTTTGGCAAAATGCCGGTTCAGCAGCGCGTATCCCTCGTTGCTTCCGGTATCCGACGGCTGACCTTCCCGATCGTCATAGGTGATTGTCATGGTGGTCGCGATAAGGCCGAGAGCGATCAGTGCCACTAGACTCACCGCGAGCAGCGGGACCGGCCGCCGGATCACCCCCGTTCCCACCCGATGCCAGTACCGCCTGGTGAGGTCACGACGAGGTAGCCCCGCACCACGCTTCGCCGCGAACGACAGCACGGGGGGCAGCAAAGTGACGGTTGCCAGGAAGCCAAAGGCGATAGAGATCGCGCACGCCGGGCCGAGCGTGTTGAACACGCTGAGCTTGGCGAACGCCATCGCTAAGAAAGCAAAGGCAACTGTGGCTGCGGACGCGAGCACCACGCGACCGATCGTTGCCGTGGCGTTCGCAATGGCCACGTCAGGGGCATCGCCCGCCCGGATGCCCTCGTGATACCGGCTTATAAGGAATACGGAGTAGTCGACTCCGGCGCCGAAGATAATTACCGTCATGAACATCGAGGTGAATTGAGACACGGGCATGCCCAATTCGCCCAGACCCGAGAGCACCCCGCGGCCCACTGCCAGGCTCATGCCGACCACCAGCAGCGGCATGAGAGCGGTGAAAACCGATCGGTAGACGACCAGCAGGATCCCTGCGATCAACAGCACCGTGGCGATCGTGATTACGACCAGATCGGACTCACCGACCGCGAGCTGGTCGGTGAACGTGGCAGGTGGACCGGTCACCCGAACAATTGTGTCGGTACCATCAAAGATCTCGTTCGCGGTGTCACGGACCGCTTCCACGGCGTTGGCAGCGTCCGGTCCGCCCAACGTCCCCGTGACACCGATAGGCAGATACCACGCCTTCCTGTCTTTGCTCAGCGCCTGACTCTCCGTGAGCGGGTCGCCGAGCAGATCGCGGACTGCGATGACGTGTTCCGTGTCCGCACGCAGTGCGGTCACCAATTCGTCATACCTGACGCGGGTGGTGTCCGAGAAACCCCTGTCGTTCTCCATGGCGACGAAGACGGTGGTCTTGGCCCCCTTCTCATTGAACGCCTCACCCATCCGGTCGAGCGTCTGAAATGACGGTACGCCCGCGGGTATCGGGTCCACCGACTGCTGTCGGATCACGGACTCCAACTGCGGGAATAGCACCGCTAAGCCGACCGCAACCACGACCCAGACCGACGCCGCGAATCCCTTGCGCCGCAGCGTGAACCAGGCGACCTTTTCCAGTTGAGCGCTGTACTCACCGGTGCCGGCAGAACGCCTTGATGGACGGTTGTGAACGATCGACGACCTGGCCACGTACGAACTTCCTCTCGGACTCATGGGATGTAGGGGCACGCCCCCACAGGCGGCTCCGCGGGTCGGTCAGCCGTGATGTTCACTCTCTGCTATCGACTCCACGTCTTCGAGGGTGGTGGGGATGTGGTACGGCGGCCTGCTCGTGCCCGTAATGCGATAGCGGTCCCAGAAATCAGGATCGCCCACGACGCACTCGGCGCGGCCCTCTGGTGTCACGAAGACAGCAACCGTGCGCCTGCCCGCGAGGAGCGTGTCGAGCGCATCATTTTTGTCGATCCTGCCGTACCAGGTGTACAAGCCATTGAGAGGCTGAAAATAACCTTTGATTTTCACCCCGACAGCAATCTCCTTGCCACGGCACACCAAGGTGCCCTCGCCGGAGTAGTCGAGGTCGTGGTCGTCAGACACGTAAAGCTCACTTTCTTCACATCAAGCGTTGACAAAAGAACACACTGGCAGCGACACTAGCAGTATCGGGTACCCAGAGTATCGGGTATAAAGACGAGACTCAGCTCGGCCCGGAACACAACGGAGGTGTCACATGACCGTTCAGAATGTTGAGATCAAGCCCGACGTTTCGACGGAAGGGGTTTCGCGCGTCAGTGCCCGCAAGCCCGTCGACATGCAAAGGTCTGCCGGCCGACTCCTGCGGGCGGCGGCTGAAAAGTTCTACGACGCGGAGATCGACATCGATTGGGACTCGCCCTGGGAGGAGGGAAAGTACTTCCTGCCCGAGCATCGTGTCTCGCTCTACGGCACCAAGCTGTGGGAGAAAATGAGCGATGAACAGAAGGTGGAACTCGGGCGCCATGAAATTGTCAGCATTCTCAGCTTCGGTATCTACGCAGAGAATCTGCTTAGCTCAGCGCTGCTCCGAATGTCTGCCAAAGGCGCCCTGACAGATCAAAGGGCCCTGTACGCCCTTAACGAGATCGGCGACGAGGCACGTCACTCGACGATGTTTGCCCGGTTGATCAACAAGACGGGGCTGGCGCCGTACAAGTTGCCGAAGGGATTCTTGGGCTTCGCGAAGATTCTGCATTTTGTGCCTCTCGGCCCGTCTGTATCCGGCGCGACATTGCTCATCGAAGAGATACTCGACCGCGCTCAGCGCGAGGCGATGAATGACCCGAAAATGCAGCCGCAGCTGCGCCAGCTCATGAAGATTCACGTTCTCGAAGAGGCCCGCCACATCACCTTCGCGCGGCTGGAAATGGTGGAGGGGATGCAGCGTCGCGGACGCATCTCGCGCGCCTGGCATCGAGGCACGCTGGCGGCCATTGCGAACTTTGCGTACCCGTTGCTTATCAATCCGAAGGTGTACCCCGCTGTCGGAATCAGTCGTGTGCGCGGCCTGTGGGCGCAGCAGACGAGCCCGAACTATCGCGTCAATTTGCAGTTCATGTCCGAGCCTATGATCCGGTTCTTCCACGAGGCCGGGATGATGGAGGGGAAATTCACGATGGCGATGTGGCGCGCAACGCGCAGCCTGCCCGACGATCTGCGCTAACACCCTTAGCCTGGCCCCGTCGGCCACCAGTTCATCCCCGACCCCCACGTTCGAATTTCTCCGTTCGCGGGCTCGGGTGGATGACATTCTCACACCTGCGACGCGTCCCCGCGCGTGCAGGTCCGTCTGCTGTATTTGATCAGGGAGTTTTTCACTCAATGCCGTCCTCCAACACCAAGCGCGCGGCGCGCGCCGCCACGGCGACAGACCCGGGAATAACCGAGCCCATAATCACCAAAGTACTCATCATCGGCACCGGCTTCTCTGGCCTCGGTATGGCCGTGCAGCTCCGCCGGCGCGGCTACAGCGACTTCATCGTGCTGGAAAAGGCCGACTCTGTCGGTGGAACCTGGCGCGACAACACCTATCCAGGATGCGCATGCGACGTGCCGTCACTGATGTACTCCTACTCGTTCGAGAGCCGCGGTAGTTGGTCGAAGGTGTGGTCTTCGCAGCCCGAAATCGAGCAGTACCTGAAAGAGATCTCCAACAAGCGTGGTGTCACTCAGAAGATCCATTTCGGGCAGAAATTGGTCTCCGGATACTGGAGCGAGTCCGAATCGCGGTGGCACCTGCGTACCGAGTCGGGCCGAGAGTACATCGCACAGTACGTCGTGTCCGGTGTCGGCGCCCTGCACATCCCGAACTATCCGAACATCCCCGGAATCGACGATTTCACCGGCCAGGCATTCCATTCGGCAAAGTGGGACCACACGGTGGATCTCCAGGGCAAGCGGGTGGCCGTCATTGGCACCGGTGCCAGCGCAATTCAGTTCGTGCCATTCGTGCAGAAAGAGGCCGGCACACTCACGGTCTTCCAGCGAACCCCGGCGTGGGTACTTCCACGCAAGAACTTCGCAGTGCCGACGGCACTTCGGACCCTGCTCAGCAAGATCCCTATCACTCGCCGCCTCGCTCGGTGGTCGGTCTACTGGGGCGCAGAGAGCCTAGCCTTCGGGCTCAACGGCCACTCCAACCTTATGCGACCCATCGAAAAAGTGGCGAAATGGAACATCGAACGTTCTATCGCCGACCCCGAACTACGCAGAAAGCTGATGCCGTCCTACCGCATCGGATGCAAACGCATCCTGGGATCGAACGACTACTACCCTGCACTCGCCGCGCCCAACACGACAGTGATCAGTGATCGGATTGAAAAGGTCACTGCGGATTCTATCGTCACCGCTGACGGCGTGTCACATCCTGTAGATGTGATCATTTACGCCACAGGGTTCCATGTCACGGACGGGTTCGATCAACTCGCGCTCAAGGGCGCCCGGGGCGAAGACTTGCCGTCGCACTGGCATCGGACGGGTATCAACACCCACCTCGGCATCACCACCGAGGGCTTCCCGAACCTGTTCTTCCTGCTCGGGCCCAACACAGGTCTTGGGCACAACTCTGTCGTATTCATGATCGAGCAGCAGATCAAGTACATCATGAAGGCCATCGACGCCGTCGACAGTCGCGGAGCGCAGCGCGTTGATGTCCGGCCCGAGGTTCAAGAACACTTCAACAAGAACATTCAGCACAAGCTCGCCAAGGGGGTATGGACCAACGGCGGGTGTACGAGCTGGTATCTGGACTCGCAGGGTGTCAACCGTACGGTGTGGCCCGGGTTCACCTGGCAGTACTGGCGAGCGACGAAGGACTTCAAGCCCGCCGAGTACGAGATCGCCTGACAACCCAGCCGTAGGTCATCGAGAAGTGAGTATTCAACAGTGAGTAGTTCGACAACAGATAACTATGCGAATCAGGTCGCAGTCGTCACGGGAGCCGCTTCAGGGATCGGCCGGTCCCTTGCGCTTCAACTTGCCGCACGCGGGGCCAGCCTTTCCTTGTCCGACGTCGACGAGGTGCATCTCGCGGAGACGGCGGCTATGTGCCGTACCGCGCATCGGGCGAAAGTCGAGACCGCCGTGTTGGACGTGGCAGATCGTGCTGCCTTCCAAGATTACGCCGAAAGCGTCCAGTCATCTTTCGGGTCCGTGAACATGGTGTTCAACAATGCCGGCGTCGCCCTCGGCGCCGACGTTGTTGACATGTCTTGGGAGGACTTTGACTGGCTGATGGGTATCAATTTCGGCGGTGTCGTCAATGGGACGAAGGCTTTCCTGCCCTATCTCATCGCCTCCGGTGATGGTCATCTTGTCAACACTTCCAGCGTCTTCGGTCTGGTCGGTATTCCCAGCCAGAGTGCCTACAACGCCGCCAAGTTCGGTGTGCGTGGCTTCACCGAAGCGCTTCGCCAAGAGATGAAGATCAGTCGGCATCCGGTCACAGTGACATGCGTTCACCCCGGCGGCGTCAAAACCAATATCGTCAATAACGCTCGAGGTGTATCCGATATGGGGGCAGATACCGCCACCATTGCCACAATGTTCAACAACATTGCCCGGACCACTCCGGAAAAAGCGGCGTCCACCATCCTCAAGGGAATGGACAAGAAGAAACCTCGAGTGCTGATCGGCGCAGACGCACGGGGCTTCGACTTTGTCGCGCGCGTTGTGGGACCGCGCTACCAGGACATCTCTGCGCCTGTTTCACGTGCGGGCTACGCATTGGCCCGAAAGCGGGGGATTATCAAATGACCGTCGAGCAGGAAAATCGGCCGGGCGCGACCGCGCGATCGCGGACGCTGACCGTGTCGGAGGTCGTGCAGGAGACCAAGGACTCGGTCAGCATCGCGTTCGAAGTGCCTGACGAGATTGTCGACGACTTCAAGCATCTACCCGGTCAGTTCATTACGCTAAAAATTCCGTCGGACCAGACGGGCCACGTCGCACGATGCTATTCGCTGAGCAGTTCACCTCATGTCGATGACTTCCGCCTCGAGATCGGGGTGAAGCGCACCGCTGGGGGATATGCGTCGAACTGGTTGTGTGACAACGTCTCCGTCGGCATGGAGGTGACCGTACTTACGCCGTCGGGAAAGTTTACCGCTAAGAGCCTCGACGTCGACATGCTCTTCTTCGCCGGCGGAAGTGGCATCACGCCGGTGCTGTCGCTGGTCAAGTCGGCACTGGTGTCGGGCAGTGGGGAAGTCGTCCTGTTCTACGCGAACCGTGACGCCGATTCGGTCATGTACGAGCGCCAGCTTCAGCAGATCAAATCCGAATTCCTCGAGCGGTTCACTTTGGTCTACTGGCTTGAGTCGGAGAACGGGCTCCCCACATCTGTGGCTGTCGAGAAGATTATTCGTGATCACAAGGGGTCGTCGATCTTCACCTGCGGCCCTTCCCCCTTCATGGATCTGGTGGAAAGGTCTGCCGCCGAGTGTGGAGTGGACCATTCGGATGTACATCGGGAGGTGTTCCAGTCGCTGGCGGGTGACCCGTTTGACACCGCCACACTGCGTCGACTCAGCGACGACGAGGGTGTGGCTACCGCCACGGTTTACCTCAACGGAGAGTGCATCACCACGGAATGGCCACGTAATACACCGCTGCTCGATGTGCTGCTCTCACGAGGGCACAACGCCCCGTACTCGTGTCGAGAGGGCGCATGCAGCGCGTGTGTCTGCAAGCTCATCGAGGGCGATGTCGAGATGGCGCAAAACAACATCCTCGTCAACGACGACATTGAGGACGGTGAGCGACTCGCGTGCCAGGCACTTCCGCTCACCGACGCTGTGACGGTGAGCTTCGATGACCTCTGACTCTTCGGGAGCTGGCCTATTGCCGGCGCGGTCGCGGGAGGTTCTCTCGAGTGACGGCACGAGGTTGTTTGTCGAGGAGTACGGGCTGGGTGATGATGCGCCACTAATGGTGTTTAGCCACGGGTGGGCTTGCCAGGGCCGGTTCTGGCGACCTCAGATCGAACACTTCGCCAGCACACACCGTGTGGTGGTGTATGACCAACGCGGACATGGCTGGAGCGACCGGGGTCACTCCCAATTCTCTTCCTCGTTGCTCGGCGACGACCTTGAGGCTGTCTTGCGTGCGGTCGTGACCTCGAGTCGTAAGGCCTTGGTGATCGGTCACAGTATGGGGGGGATGTCCATCATGGGATGGGCTGCCGGGCACCCGGACTCTGTGCGCGCCTCATCACGCGGTGCCGTGTTGGCGAGCACTGGCCCCTCGCAGTTGGTTAGCAGATCAACGTTAATAAGGTCGCCACGTCGATTCCGCGCCACACTCGAGCGGGGCTTCGCGGCTGGGCTCGCCGTCGCGGGACCGGAGATGCTCGACACTCGTTTTAACCGACGGTTGGTAAAGTACGGGACGATGGGTCCGCACGCGTCGGCCGCCGTTGTAGCGGAGTGTTCCGGCATAGTATTGCGTTGCCCACCTGCGGTGCGGGGAATGTGGGGGAAGGTTCTGGCTTCCATCGACGTCAGCAAAGGAGTTGACTCGCTTGCTGTGCCGACGACGGTGATCGTGGGTTCTGCCGACAAGTTGACACCTGAGGTTCATTCGACTGATCTCGCCGAACGGCTGCAGCAGGGCGGCCGGTTGCATGATTTAGTGGCGTTGCCGCAGATCGGTCACATGATTAACATGGAGGCGCCGAACGATTTCAACCAAGCGGTGGCGCGATTGGACGCAGCCACGGTTGAACGTTGATAGCGAACTGACGATGCCAATGGGCTGACGCGGATGGCCGCTGATGACTTGGGGGCTTTCGGTAGTATTGTGTCCACAATGTCAGTCGTCCGCCGCGTTTCGTCCGCGCCATCCCAGGTACAGCGTCGGGTGCGTGATGCCCGCAGCACCCGGTGGGATGACCATCGCATCGCAAGACGAGCGGAATTAGTCGATGCGGCCATACGGGCAATCGACCACCATGGCGTAGGCGTGAGCATGGACGACATTGCTGCGGAGGCAGGCGTGTCCAAACCGAAGCTGTACCGCTACTTCGGCGACAAAGCGGGACTGAACGGGGCGGTGGCGGGGAAACTCGGTGAGTTGATGTGGGAGTCGGCGCAAGTCACGATCCTTGCTGAGCAAGAGCATGCGTCTGTTGACGACATGATTCGCTCGTCCGTCCAGTCCTACGTCGCGCTGGTTGGGAAACATCCCGTGGTCGTCAGCTTCCTTATGGCGAATCACTTGTTTCAGTACTCGGGGTCGGGAAATGGTGGAGTTGCTGAGCAATTGAGGTCAGTGATGGAGGTTGTCGCCGATCGATTCACTGAAAGTCTGCGACGTATTCACGCAGATGTCTCGATCATTCCCTTGGCAGTGGCGTCCATCCTGGGTGCTGGGCTATCTGCGACTCAGTGGTGGATTGACAGCGGTCGTGAGCAAGGGGTCAACGACAGCTATTTCGCCGCACACCTATCGGAGACGACGTGGGGAATTATCAACGGTGCAGCCGCAACAGTAGGCGTTGCCTTCTCACCTGATCTGCCATTCAGCCATCCCGGTTTCGCGTCCCGCCTCGAAGTGAACTGACCGCGTTTTGCAATCAGCCAATCGCCGAACTATCCGTAATCAGTGGCCGCGCGTCATGGCCAGGGGTGATCGTTGTCAGTCGATCGTGCAGCCCAGGGACGGCGAGCGTTGATACGGCGGTCAGCGTACCCGGCAGAATAGTGGACCCGGGGAGGCTGGCGGCGGAATACAGAGCCAGCGGACACGCCGGGCCAAAACCACATAGCAGTCCCTCGCCCCGGTAGAACTGCAACCGCGACGGTCAAGAATTTATGAGCGGAAACAGCGAAGCTTGACAAGTAGATACTTTCACTGCCTGCTCAAGCAGTGTAGTCCGCCGGTTACTTTCAGGATCGGACGATTCGACTGCCGAGGAAACCAACGTATGCGGCCAACCCGACCAAACCGCAAACGCGGGTTGGGCTGTTTGAGATGGCCAGGCCGATCATGGTCTCGCTTGCACCGTTCGCATAAATCCATTCACGCGTGTTCTCGGGAAATGCAAGCTTGGTGATCGATTCGAAAGCCTGCGGAAGAACAAGATGCGCCAGCCCTGTTCCCGCGATTCCGAAACCGATCAATTTCGGCAACACCGTCGCCGTAGCCCTTCCTGTCTTATAGGCCGCTTTCGCCGTCACCACCGCCGGACTCTTAGACGCAACGGCCGCAACGACACGTGCCGTCTTCGGGTTTCTGTTCCACTGCTTTTCGGCATTTTTCAAAATTCCGCTCCCTCTCGTCGTGATTCTATTATCTAAGCCCAGTTAGAATTGTTGCCGACCTGCACCCCGGAGTGACCGCTACCGTGGCAGAGATCTAAAACACCCGACCACAACCCCGGTGGGCTAACCCAACCAAGTATGATTCAGCCCTTCGTTTCAGTGCCTTCGCCGTTTCAAAGCGACCGTGCGGCCACGCATCCTGCGTCCCAGGAGTCGGGAAACGCCCCCTTTTTTGGAGGCTCGATTGGTTGGTTTCCGGCTTCTGCTAAAGCCGGATTTTATGGTACTCGGATATCTTCGGGTTCGACCAGTAGGCGGTCTCGTATTCGACGGCTGATGTTCCGATCTCGCCGTGTTCGGCGCAATGGATGAGACACCAGATGTATTTGTACACAGCGATCTTAAACGTCATCGACCCCGGGTCATTCATCTTTCGGGCGAATGAAGGCTTTGGCGGATATACTCGGCCTTGAGCAGAGAGTCGATCGCTTGGGGTTCGACTCTCTGGGTCGCGCAGTTTGATTCCACGAAGCTAGTGCTTCATCGCCAGGCCCCGGGAAGGTTTTCACTTGACAAACACATAGGAACCCGGGAGTGTCGGATTAACGGTGGATCACCCTGCAGCGAAACTAACCGACACCAAGGCCCGGATCCACCGTTAATCTGACACTGCCTTATCGGAGATGCTGTGTTTAAATTGCGCATCAGACGATTAGTGGGGAATTGCATTTGGTGAACGGCGAGACGGACTGAAAGCGGCCATTGCGGGCGAACCAGTCCTGACGTCGAACAACCGGGTTTTGGGGTATGCAGTGCCACGGAAGGGATCCGTGAGTGTGAAGACGCGTGAAGATTGCGGGCGAGGTGGCTGTGCTGATGCACCACACCAAGCTCAGGGCTGAATTCGAGGACCGGGGTATGTCGGATACTCGCACTTGGAAGGACCCCAAACGTCACCTGTGGCCGCTGTGTCTACTCGTGCCTGCCGGGCCGTTCATCGCGTGCCTGCTGGCCAACAGTGTGTCGGGGTTGCTCTGGGGTTTCGGTGGTTACCTGCTCCTCGTGGTCGTCCCTCTCCTCGACCTGATCCGGGGGCCCGACCGTGCCGGACCGCCGGAGGATGCGGTGCGGACGCTGTCGGCGGACCGGTACTACCGGTGGTGCACCTACATTTTCGTCCCGCTCCAGTACGCGGGCCTGTTCTTCGGCTTCTGGTGCCTTGCCTTCGCGGACATGACCAGGGGTGAGCGGGTAGGTCTTTCGATCACTCTGGGCATGAGTGCCGCGATCGGTATCAACGCCGCTCACGAGTTGGGCCACAAGCGCGAGAAATTGGAACAGGGCCTGGCCAAGATCGCGTTGGCGCCGTCGGTGTACGGGCATTTCTACGTCGAACACAACGTCGGCCATCACGTGAAGGTGGCAACCCCTGCAGATCCGGCGAGCGCGCGTTTCGGCGAGTCATTGTTCGCGTTCTATCCCCGCGCGCTCTATGGAGGACTTGTCTCGGGTATCGAGCTCGAAACCGCTCGGCTACATCGTCAGGGCCACCGATTCTGGAACTGGCGCAACACAATTCTGCAGTCCTGGTCGGTGAGTGTCGCGATCGTTGTCGTCATCGTGGCAGCCTTCGGGTGGGCGATGCTGCCCTACTTCGCGCTGCAGGCGGTCATCGGCATGCTTGTACTCGAAGCGGTGAACTACATCGAGCACTACGGATTGCTGCGAATGCCCACTCCGGACGGCAGATTGGGAAAGGTGCGTCCTGAGCACAGTTGGAATGGTGACCACCTCGTCAGCAACGTCGTCTTGCTCAACTTGCAACGGCACTCCGATCACCACGCGCGCGCCGGACGGCGGTACCAGGCCCTTCGTAGTTGCAGCGAGGCCCCACAATTCCCTGCGGGCTACGCCATGATGGTGGTCCTGGCGTTCTTCCCGCCGCTGTGGCGCAAGGTGATGGATCCCCGCGTGCTCGGCCACTACAACGGCGACCTCTCCAGGGTGAACGTTCACCCGCCCAAGGCCGACAAAATCGAGCAGCGCTACGGCGCCGCGTTAGCCCAGGACTAGTGTGGTTCAAGGGAGGGGTGGCGACGCAATGTTGGCAGCGGGGGACGAAGTTCCTGGACGAAAAACGCGGCCGCCCGCCTGGGCCCAGGGTCGACCGGGCGGCTCGGCGGGAAGCTGTCATTGATGCCGCTGAGCTTGAAATCGGCGAACATGGGTCCGAGTTCGGGTTGAGCGGAGTGGGTGAGCGAATGGGGTATGCCCGTTCGGCGTTGTATGCGGTGTTTGATAGACGCGACGATCTGCTCGACGCCGTGGCAGCGCGGCACGCTGGTCGACTGACCATAGAAATGGCCGCGGTGTTGGCTGGCGTCGATGGTGGACGTGAGCGAACCCAGTTGGTGGTTGAGGTTGTTATTGGCTGGGTCGAGCGCCATCGGCTTCTCGCGACCGTGTTGGCGCCGCGTCTATTCAACGAATCAGGCCCCGCCTCGATCACCGCGCCGATACAGGACGCACTGCAGCAGGCGCTGAGCGAGGCCGGTTGTGACGATCGGGCCGCAGCGCCTTGGGCGCATGCGCTGATTGGCGCTGTCTGGGCAGCGGCTCATTGGTGTGAGGCAATGGCCGGTGCTATGGATCGAGACGAACTGGTCGAGCAGCTCACCGAACTAATCTGGGATGGCCTAGCCGCCTCTGTAAAGGCGAACTCGTCAGCCGAATAGGCAAGAAACGCTGCGAGGCCCCGCAACAGATGCTTGCCAGCAAGCACTCACTCGGGGTCGGCAAGCGCAGCACGATTGGCGCGCCCCCAGTCGTTGACGCTCGTAAGTAGGCGTTGCCCAAAAGCGTCCGATGAACCGATGAACCGATGGTCCGATCGCTCGATTTGGAAGCGTACTGACGTAAATGAAGTCGCTTGCGACCACGTACGACAGCCGCGCGGGTTTATCAAGCTGGACACCGTCGAGGTTGTATTTCCCACTGGTGACCAAAGATTGCATTACAACTGATTATGCCGACACAGATTACGTCAGGCGGTCCACTGTCAACCCACTCCGGCATGCTGGCCGAGCTTCTACCAGTTGGCCGTCGCGTCAGGTGAGCGAGGAAAACATCTACCCGGCTCGAGCACCGTCCCGGTGGCTACATCGACGACTAACTGGATCGGCGCTGGCTTGTAGGACGGCGGAGCGAGTTCAACTTCCCAGCAGTGCCGTCCTAGAAAGTCGATCTCCCTGACTGGTCGGTCTGTGGGGCGCGTGAAGTCAGAGCCAGTCCATTCGTTGGCCGACCGCGTTCGAATCAACACGTCCCCGGGGCCGAAGTACAGGACACCGCTCTCTGCGACAGCCTGACCGGTCTGCGCCTGACCCCACAGCTTTTGCGCGCTGCCACCTTTACGGTCGTCGAGGTCGTCAACAGGCCAGGAACGCCCGGGGCCGCCGACCGCCAACGCCAACGGCCTGCAGCGGACGAGCAGACGCAGGGGATCCGGGATTGGGCCCGCAGGCAGGGCCAGAACCTTCCTTAGTGGTCGCCGGGCTACCCGACTGTGGATGCGGGTATGTCGCGCAGTCCTTTCCAGCTGGGATGGCGCAGGTGGCCGGTGAACTCGCGGTACTCGATGTCCCCGACGTAGACGGCGCTGACCCACCGCATCGACGAGCCGGCATCGCCCGCCAGCGGTTGGGTGAATGGTGGGGTCGGTTGCTCGATCGCCTCGAGCTGCACACGCAGAATGCGCCGGTCTTTGGCGCTGAACCCGGTACCCACATCCCGACGTAATAGAGGTCGCCGGCAGGGTTGTGGGAGCCGAGAATTAGCGCCCGGAGCCCACCACGCGGGCCTGGATCCCAGCCGCACACCACCACCGACGTTGCTTTCCGCAACGGTGTTTTCGACCTTGACTGCACTAGTCAAGAGCTGCTGCTCCAACCTCCGATTATGGTTAGGCGAGCGATACGCCCAGGAGTTCTCGGTTCTGTCGCAACATTATTGGTGGCGGGCCGATGAAGGCTACACCGAGTCCGTGAAGCCATTGCTGGGCGGGGGTCGTCGGCCGGGCCGTCAAGCTAGGGCTAGGAACAGTTTTTCCAATTCGGCTTCGGTCAAGGGTGCCTGGTCGCCGTCGGCGCCGTTGATGCATTGGCGCATTCCTGAGGCGACGATCTTGAAGCCGGCGCGGTCGAGTGCGCGGGACACCGCGGCGAGTTGGGTTACGACGTCTTTGCAGTCGCGGCCTGCTTCGATCATCGCGATCACTCCGGAGAGTTGTCCCTGCGCACGCCGTAGGCGGTTCAGTACAGCCGCCATTGATTCTTCGTCACCGGTCACGGGTCATGCCTCTCTGTTTTGTGTAACAAGTGCCAGGGTACCCCAGGGGGTATGGGCGCACGGGTCGGTCGGGGTTGACCTCACGATACCCCCGGGGGTACCGTCGAGACTTGCGCAGATACCCCATGGGGTATCGGTTCGATATCTAGAGAGAAGGTTCGTTGCCATGCCTGACATCTCGACCACCGATCAACAGCCCAGCTCGCCACCGAGCTCAGCGCCTGGAGTGCTGGGCCGGTGGGGTGCGGCGATGGCCGGTCGATCGCGCTGGGTCTTCACCATCTGGTTGCTGGTGCTCGTCGGGTTGGGTGCGGCCGCGCCGTCAGTGTTTTCCTCGTTGGCCGGCGCCGGCTGGCAGGCCAACGGGTCGGAGTCGGTGCAGGTGCGAGAGCTGGCGCAGCAGCACTTCGGCGGCAACTCATCGGCTGCGGTGCAGGTCGTCATCCACTCGGACCGCGACACCATCGACAGCCCGGCGATGCGTGAAACAATCGCGAATGCCACCGCAGTGTTCGGCGGTGACTCCCGGTTCGGCGAGGTTGTACCCCCGCAACCGGGGATGACGATCAGTCCGGATCAGCACACCGGCATCCTGATCGCCGGCGCGAACGCGAACACCGACGACATGGTTCGGGCCGTTGACGAGGTCAAGGGCGAGCTCACCGAACTCTCGCGTGATGGTGTCGAGGTATATCCCACGGGAGCGTCGGCCTTGTGGAGCGACTTCAACAAAGCCAACCACGACGCGATGATCAAGGCGGAGCTGTTCTCGTGGCCGGTCACTCTGGCCATCATGGTCCTGGCCTTCGGGTCGCTCGTGGCCGCTGGACTGCCGCTGCTGCTCACCATTGCCGGCCTGGTCGCCTCCGCGGGCGGTCTGGTCCTGCTCAATCAGGTCACGCCGATCTCGGTGTGGGCCATGAACTTTGCGATGATGTTCGCCCTCGCGCTGGGAATCGATTACGCCCTGTTCATCGTCTCCCGATTCCGGGACGCCCTCAAAAACCACACCAACAAGACCCACGCGGTCGCCGAAACGATGGATACCGCTGGTAAAGCCGTGGTGCTGTCGGGTCTGACCGTGCTGGTCAGTTTGTCGGCGGTGTTGCTGGTGCCGGCTCCTGCAGTTCGGACGATGGCTGTGGGCATCATGCTCGCGGTGACGTTTGTCCTCGCGGCTACGTTGACGTTGCTCCCGGCCACCCTGGGTGCTCTGGGTCCTAAGGTGAACGCCGCGTCGCTCCCGTACGCCAAACGCCAGCAACACCGTTCGCCGCTGTTCGAACGCTGGGGCAAGATTCTGCACAATTACCCGTGGCCGTTCGCGCTCGGATCGCTGGCCGTGCTGATCGCGCTGGCCATCCCGGTCATCGGCCTCAAGGTCGCCATGCCCTCGATCTCGGTGGTCCCCGAGGAGGCACCCGTGCGCCAGGGATACGAATTGGTCCAGCAGCAGATGGGCGAGGGCGCCCCCGGCATGCTCCAGATCGTCGCACCCTCGGACCAGGCACAGCAGGCTGCCACCGCAGCTACACAGACATCCGGCATCAGCATGGTCACCCCGCCGCAACCGGCGCTCGACGGCACCGACTACGTGATGATGCAAGCACTGCCCGCAGTGGATCCCTCCGATGCCCAACTCGGCGTCATCGTCGATGACTTGCGTAGCGCACTTCCCGCAGACGCGCTGGTTGGCGGCGCCCCGGCCGAGAACCTCGATCTGCAACAGGCCCTCAACGACTACTTCCCGCTGATTGTCGGCATCATCTTGGTTCTCGGGTTCGTCCTGCTCCTAGTCTCACTGCAGGCCCCGCTGATCGCGTTGATCGGCACCGTCGTCAGCCTCCTGTCGACTGCGGCTGCGTTCGGTGTCGCCAAGCTCATCTTCCAGGACGGCCACCTGTCCGGGCTGCTCGGATTCACCCCGCAAGGGTTTCTCGACGGCTGGGGGCCGGTGTTCTTCTTCGCGATGATCTTTGCCATCGCCATGGACTACACCGTCTTCCTGCTCGCGACCGCCAAGGAACACTATGAACGCACCGGTGACGCTGACGTCGCGCAGATTGACGGCATGGCTCATTCGGGCCGAATCATCTTCGCCGCCGCGGCGGTGATGGTCGCAGTGTTCTTCACCTTTGCACTGGCGGACCCGTTGCCGCCCAAAGAGATGGGCATCATCCTCGGTGTTGCCGTTCTGCTCGACGCAGTCCTCATCCGGCTGATGCTGCTGCCTGCGCTACTTCGCCTGACCGGGCGGGCAGCATGGTGGTCACCGACCTGGCTCCGAAAGGTCCTGCCCGCGATCTCGTTCTCCCACTGAATACACCACCAGAGAGGACTACGAACCGATGAACAGACGAACAACCCCACCTACGTGGACCGTCGAACGAGCAGTGCCACTCCTGGCAGGGTTGATGATTCTCGTGAGCCTGGCCCTGGCCACCACTGTCTCGACCTGGTGGCTGCTGCTGACCGCCTTTGTAGCGGTGAACCTGCTGCTCTTCGCCGCGGTCGGCTGGTGCCCGGCCAGCCTGCTCATGCACCGCCTGGGACTACAACGCCGCGCCGAACTCCGCTAGATCCGAACACGAAACCCCACCCGGAAGGAAAGCTGTTATGTCACTGGCCATCTCCACCGTTCTCCACCTACCGTTCGACGAGGCAGTCGCACGAACCCGCGCAGCACTGGCCGACCAGGGTTTTGGGATCCTCACCGAGATCAACGTCAAAGACACCCTGAAGACAAAAATCGACGTGGACATGGAAAATTACCTGATCCTGGGTGCCTGTAACCCGCCGCTGGCGCACCGCGCACTGGAGATCAATCGACAGATCGGACTACTGCTGCCGTGCAACGTCGTGGTCCGCACCGACCCCACCAATTCATCGAACTCGATCGTCGAAGCCATGAACCCCGCCCTGATGGTCGAGGTGTCTGGGGAAGCGGAACTCGAACCCGTGGCCGCCGATGCATCAGCCAAACTCTCAGCCGCTATCGCTGCATTGGAAGCTGTAGCCTCCGCGTGAGTTCCACCAGTCCGCGACCCGAAGGAGTACAGATGAGCGCAGTGACGTTCTATTTTGACCCGGCATGCCCGTTTGCGTGGGCCGCCTCTCGGTGGCTGCTCAACACCACGCAGCGCCGCGAGATCGAGATCGATTGGCGGCAGATGAGTTTGGCAGTACTCAACGAGGGATCTGATGTTCCCGAACAGCAACGGCACCACATGGAAGTGTCCCAGCAACTTGGCCGTGTCCTGGCCGCCGCGCATGACCGGGCCGGCGACAGCGCACTCGGACCGCTCTACACCGCTCTGGGCAAGCGTGTGCACCAGCAGGGCGCCGACGTCACCACAGCGATGGTGGCCAAAGCCCTCACCGAGAGCGGCCTCGACCCCCAACTCGCCGACAGTCTCGACGACTCCACCTACGACAGTGCCGTGCGCGTGGCCCACCAGGAAAGCCAAGACAGTCTCGGTGACTCTGGCGGTAGCCCCATCATGTGCATCAACGGACAGTGCTTCTTCGGGCCCGTGCTCACAGCCATCCCCGATGACCGCGAGGGCGACCAGTTGTTCGACGCCCTGCAGACACTGTCGACCACGAGCGCCTTCGCTCAACTACAACGACCACACAACGGACCGCCAACGTTTAGTTCCTGAGGCAGGAGTTAGCCCGCGCCTCGCGTCCAGCGCACCAAAGATGAGCCACCTGACCGCAGATCAAGCCAGTCGCTGCGGTCAGGCGCTAGAGGGGAACTCCGACGGCAGGAATGCCCAGTGGCGTAGATGTAGTGGGATTCAGACGCTCGAGGTCGGTGCGCTTCTGGGCCAGGAATGACAGTGTGAGGGTGAGGCCTTCGATCTCGCCGATCCAGCCCTTTGCTTGGGCTATGGTTCGGCGGGTGTGCAGGTCTGCTTCGAGTTCGTTAAGCCGGTCGAGCATGTGGGGGCTGACGTGCAGCATCGGGCAGCGGATGCAGGCGTGTTCGTGTGCGCACGGGGTGCCGTAGGGCCGGCCGCAGGTTCCCAGTTCGACTTTTCGTTTGTCGAAGTGTTGCTCGAACTCGCTCCACTCGCCAGTGGTGGCGGGACGGTACTCCTCGGAATCACGTTGTGAGCGACGGTGTTCGAGGTACTGCTGATAGTGCTGAACGACGTCCTCGTCGAATACTGCAACGTAACCGCGGGTTGTTTGCAGATTGGTGTGGCCGAGCAAGGCGGCTCCGATATGGATGGGCAGGCCGTTGTTCACTAGCTCGGTGGCAAAAAGCGACGCAGATCGTGTGGTGTGAATCGAGGCCAGTGAATTGTGGGTGCTCTGCCACGACTGCGTTGCAGATGCGCGCGAGTGAAGCGCCCATCCATGCGCTGCTGTTGCAGCGCGCTACCGGTCCGAGCGTGTTCTGGAAGAGGTAAGGAAGTGCTGGCCCAATGGTGGATTCGTACGGGTCGAACCGTTGCAGTGCAGAGATTTTCCGGCCGCCGGAGGTGTGCCGGCCGATAATCGCCGCGATGATGTGGAACAACTCGGTCGACATCGGTATGACACGTTCGCGATCGGTTTTCGATGGCGCGATGACCAGGAGGGCAATCACCTCGCCCCCGGGACGGGTGTACTGGCGGACGCTTAACTGTGTCAACTCCAGGAGTTCCTCTTGCCGAACTCCAGCGAGCCGGAGCACTCCGAGTAACGCCCAGTCCCAGAACGCGCGATCCTCGGCATCTTGAAGATTGATCGTCACACCGGTGGCAACGTTGACGACCCGGACGCGGGCCGTGCCCGTTCGATTTGTGTTCTTGTGGTCGCGGTCAAAGGCCACCCGGGTGAACTTTGTGCCGCCATGCTCGAATGTCTCACCGATCGCCGCGGAGTCGCCGCGTGTCAGCAACTCGCGTGTCTTTCGCCGTTCACGCTCGACGTGGGCAATCATGGCGGGAAGCATTGGTTGCCGCTCGCGAGTGCGGTCGGCGATGCGTTCGCTCTGACGGCGACGCACTCGTGCGTATCCGGAAGTAGCAGCCGGCGGGATGGGGCATGGTGCCGTCCAGCGGGCCCATCGTTCAGGTTCGATGGCAGCCCAGCTCTGTAGGTCGAGGTACAGCGCGCGCACTGCCATCAAGATGTGGAAGATGTCAGTCCGAGGGCGGGTGCCGGCCGACGTTCGAATCACGCCAATCTCTTCGCGCCACAGGGCGTACAGATCAGGACTCAGTCGCAGATCTTGCTGGTTAGGGCACAGTCGCTCAATGGTTTTCCAGAAGATTGATGCGAGCACGCGCGATAGTGACTCGAGTGTGTTGTGGTCCATGCCGTCGCTGCTGCGGTGGCGCAAGTAGTCCACCAACAGAGTGCGGACAGCGCGGTTGGTGAGGTGGTAGCGG
This sequence comes from Williamsia sp. D3, assembly GCF_000506245.1. Classification (NCBI taxonomy): domain Bacteria; kingdom Bacillati; phylum Actinomycetota; class Actinomycetes; order Mycobacteriales; family Nocardiaceae; genus Williamsia; species Williamsia sp. D3. The sequence continues at coordinate 75,861 of NZ_AYTE01000023.1, forward strand.
TCGACCAGTTGCTCGACGGAACGGGGCTGCCGTGACCGCGCCAACGCCAAGGTGCTGGGTGTATCAGGTCCGAAGTGGCCTATCGAGACCAATGTCTGCCACGCGACGTGCACGCCGGGGCGTTCTGCAGATGCCTTGTCTCCGCACGCGTCGATGTGGGCTCGGGCGTAGTACATCAACGCTTCGGGCGTCAGATCTACCAGTCCGATGCGCTGGCTGGTCAACGCGTAACACAGTTCGTTACGAGCTTTAGTTCGCTGTGGGACTTGGGTATCGGTGCTGTTAAGCGCGTCGTACAGCTCGTCCAGGAGCGGATCCTTCTGGGCGGGCCCGAACAGCAAGCCGTATTGGACAATTGTCGACTGCCGCAGCGCTAAGACACTGGGTGAGATCACACGGAGCGCCGCCAGAACCTTCATACCCTCCCGGTGTGAGCCGCTCGTTCTTCTTGGGTTGGGAATGTCCGTGATGACAGATTCGCCGTTGTCGAGCCCAGTCAACTGCCACCGCTCCTGCCAGGTGTCTCCCGGCAGCGTCGCTAGGTAAGTCGTAAACATCTCAATCGAGGCCGACCGCTTCTGCCTGGTGGACACCGCCTGCGGCCACGCATGCGCTGAGACTTCGACCAGTTCGTCGGGTGTGGCCGCCGATAGATCCCCAAACGGGGTTGGCAGATTGGGCGGTGCTGGGCACGGTGTAACCGTGGTCGCTGCCGGTGGATATCCAGCAGCGGAGGGTCCTGCCGGGTCTGGAACCGAGCGTCGACGAGTGCGGGCGGTGGTCGTGCCTTGCGATCTAGGCACCGAAGACCACCGAGAAGTCGGTGGGGTCGTAGTCGCTGTGCAGACGGGCAGGGGGTGCAGGCCGTGCATAGAAAGCTGCCATGGACTCGACCATTTCCTCTAGACGGGGAACGGTGTAGCGGCTAGTGGTTCGCAGGTCGGCATGGCCGAGAACCGTCTGGATTTCGGGGAGGGTCAGCGTTCCGTCGCTGACCATCCGGACCGCGGCGGTGTGCCGCAGATCGTGCAAAGTCCAGTTGGTTCCAAGGACAGTGTTGACGCGTTGCAGAACCCGCCGTGCAGCTGAATAACTCAATGCACGTTCAGGTTTCCTCAATGTCCGCCACAACGGAGCTGACGGTTTAGGGTCGGCCGCAGTGTCGAGGTACGCCGCGAGCCACATAAGAGCTTCTGGTGATACCGGTACAGGGCGACGCAGCCTGGTCCCTTTCGAGATCACCCAGATTCGCTGGTGAGCCCAGTCGACATCGTCGGTGGTGGAGCCCAGCAACTCAGAAGCTCGTGCCCCGCTAGTGACGTAACAAAGCAAGAGTGCTCGGTCTCGGGGACAGCGCAGGACTGCGAAAAGCTCGGACCACAATTCGTCAGGTATCGACCGGGGCTGGGTGTCGACCGACTTCTGCCGTAGCCGTGCTCTGCGGTGTCGTAGTTGACTTTCGATCGGGCTGCGATGAGCTAACGCTCGTCGGCGTTGGGGGGACTGGGGTACCGGATTGATGAGGGGGCCGCGGCCGAAATGCTCATGAAAGGAATAGAACTGGTAGATCGCGGCCAGCGCAACGTTGATCGTTGATGGACTGTAGCCACGTCCCAGCGAAGGTTTGCCGGTCTTGGCGTTCACCGCGCCGAAATCACTGGTCGAGCTGGCTGACCGGGCGCGCTGCGGATTGGTGCTGCTGCGGAGCCAACCGACCATCGCGGCTACGTCCGACTCCGTTGCCGCGTCCCATCTCACGTCTAAATACCAAAGGATGCGGAACCATGTGAGGAGCGAATAGCAGTATGCTCGAACTGTTCTGGGGCTGCGATCACACAGCATCAGATCTCGCACCCACATGTCGATCGCGTCGACTCGCCCTCCGTCGGCGCCTGCAACCTCGTACGGTGCCCCGGTCGAACGAGATGCAATCACTGAACCGATCCGTGGCAAGTCGACGGCACCGTCCGCCAGTGCGTACCGCTTGTTTGCCGCTCCTGCGTCCATTCCGCCCCCCGGGATTCAGTCGGACCCTAGCTCACATCGGCTGTTTGGTGCAGTTAACTCTCCACGCAGGGGAGCGACGACCAACGTGGTAGGTCAAGGTAAGGCGTTTGGCGACAATGCCTTCCAGGCCATGCTCGCGGGCGATGTCGAGCATCACCTGACCGTCAACATCAGTCCAGTACGGAGGGGCTTGCACCGACGTGCCCGACAGCGCCAGCCCGTCGAGAAGGGCGCGGCGCTCGACATAGGGCAGAGCAGTGGTGTCCCGGCCGTCTAGGGCCAGCATGTCGAAAGGGTAGAACGCCGCCGGGACCGCCCGAAGCACCTGTGGGCTGGGTTTGGGAATCCGCAGCCGTCGCTGCAACCGGCTGAACGAGGGCCGCCTGGCCGCATCGAGTACGACGATCTCACCGTCGAGAATCGCCTGCCGGCCGCCCAACGCCGCGGGCACACCAGCAACGATCTCGGAGAAGTGGGAAGAGAAGTTATTGCGGTGCCTACTCCACATATAGGTTCTCGCAGAATCAGTTTCGACCAGGGCACGAGCCCCATCCCGCTTGAATTCAAACGCCCATCCCTCCCCAGACGGGGCTTCGCCCAAGGTGGCAAGCATCGGATCCGGGACAGGCGGCGCCCGTTCAGGATGCCCACGCGGCAGTCACGTCACACGTGCTGCAGTCCGCCACGATGTTGCCGGCGGGGAAGTGTGGAACGACACGTACAGGTGCTGGCGCGACACCCGAAACACGCCGGGTGCCTTGCCCTCGAATCACTGCTGGGCACGACGCCATAGGGGTGTGAATCAGGGGTTGATGACGGCGATCTGGTCGTTGAACGCTCCTACGATGGTGGCGGTGTGCCGAACCCGGTACACCGAGCCGAGCACATGAGGTCATTTTCAATGGGTGGAATTGCCGACAAGTTCGACAAGGCATACGAAGAGAAGCCGATCAGTGAGCTCGCTGACGCCCCCGTTGGCGCTCCAGGGTGTGAGCCCGGGCGATGCCCAGCACCTTAAGGACGCGTTCAACATCAAGACTGTGCGCGATCTGGGCACCAACAAGTACTTCCTGTGGGCCCACGCAGTCGCCGAACTCGCCGACTAGCCAACTTAGACAACGGAAGCCGTGACCCTCTAGCAGAGTCGCGGCTTTCCGTCTGTCAGTGACCGGCACGGTGTGGGCCTGTCGGTGAGGGTCAGGTCTCGCAGGCCACGCCGACACCGTCGCGATCGAGTTTGCTGCTGTACCCGGGTTGGCCGGCATAGATCGGGGCAGCCCCAGCCGCCCGGACTGCGGCGCAGATCGCGACGACACCGACGGTGCCTGCACGGTCGGTGGCAGCGTCTCGGCGGGCAGATTGCCCTGGTACGGAGGATCAGCAGGGTCCTCCGGGGCTACCCTTTGCCGGCGCGACAGGGTCAGGTGTGGGGAGGGCAGCGGGGTCGAGGTTGGCGGGCGAGGAGCATTCGCTGCTTGGCCGCGGCCGACATTGATAGTCGCCGAGGTGGCCCCACAGCCAGCGAGGACTGGTGATGGCGTCTTTTTTCAGCTTGGGCGACCCACAACCGGTAGGTGGCTTTGACCTCGACCTGGCGGGAGACGTAGGTGCAGCGGTAGGCACCACTCGGCGGCAGCCAGGTCGCCGCATCCCCGTCGCCCTTTAGCTGGTTGATTGGGCCGTCGGTGGCCTGCAGGTTGCGGGGTCGTTCGCGAAATCGGCACGCTGAGTGGGGGAGAGCTGCTGGGCGCCCTTCTGCCAGGCATCCGACAACGCGACTACGTGGTCGATTTGCACTGCGCTCGACGAGTTGGACCCTGTGCTCAGTGGGGCTCAATCCGGCTTGATCGTCCCCATCGTCATAGTCATATACCGGGGAAATCGAACCGTCGTAGGTTCGGGTGCTGAAGGCGTCGCGCTGTGCTTGGCGACCGTGGTGACGGGAAACCCGGCCAAGGTTTGCTTCGACTTCCCGACCAAGATTTCTATGCGCTGTCGGTCTCGATGCAGGTTGCGGGTGATTGCGGTCAGTTCCCTGGTGGGATGCTTTCCCAGGTTTGTGTCGGCAGGGTTCGTCCTTTGAGGGAGCAGTCGCCGTGTGGTGTCCAGTATTGGCGTTCGGGTTCGCTGGCGGCTCTGATGACGGCGTCGCTGGCGAGGATCCGTCCCGGCGTGTGTTTGGCGAGTTCGGTGAGGCGTGAAGCTTCGTTTACCGCGTCGCCTATGACGGTGTATTCCAGGCGCTGGTCGGTGCCGAGGTTTCCGGCGAAGACGGGGCCGGTGGCTAGTCCGATCCCGATGTCGAGTTCCGCGTGAGCCAGGACGCGGTCGCGGATCTGCCGTGCGGCGTGGAGTGCGGAGTCAGCGGCATCGGCTCGGGCGACGGGCGCCCCGAAGATGCAGAGTGCGGCGTCTCCCTCGAATTTGTTGACCAGCCCGTGGTGGCTCTCGGTTGCCGCGATCACTTCTGCGAGGAGGCGGTTGAGCTTGTCGACGAATTCCTGCGGTGAGATCTGGTGGGCGAGTGCCGTCGAGTTGGTTACGTCGACGAACAGTGCTGTTATCTCCCGGATTTCGCCGGTGAGGTCGGCTCCTCGGTCGAGTGCGCGTTGCGCGACGTCTCTTCCGACGTGCCGTCCGAACAGGTCGCGCAATCGGTCCTGCTCCTGGAGTCCGCGGACCATGTCGTTCACGGTGGATTGCAGTACCCCGATTTCGCTGCTGTCGTCGACGGGCACGCGCACGTCGAGCCGGCCTTGCCCGATGCGGCGGAGTGCACCGCGCATCTGGTGGATCGGTTGTGCGACGGCGCGGGCCAGCAGTGTTTCCGCGAGGGCTCCGGATACGAGTCCGAGGGCGGCGAGGTAGGTCGCGGCGCGGATGCGGTCGGGCGGTGCCGCATCTGGATAGTGCAGGAGCGCGATGGCCGCGGCCAATGGCAGCGCGGAGGTCAGCGCCCAGGTCAGGATCAGCCGGGAGATGACTGACGTTCGTGGTGGCGCGTGTGGGGTGTCGACGGCCAGGATCGTGGCCATCACTGGACGGAGTGCACGTTCGACGAAGAGGTAGTTGTATCCGACGGTGGCAAGTGCGCCCAATGTCATGAGGAGGGTTCCGCCGAGGGCCTCCCAGACGGGCAGGAGCGCGAAGGCCGAGCCGGACATCGCGAGGATGCCCCCGGCCCACAGAGATCCGATGAGGACGGTGGACTCGGTGGGCAATCGTAGGGTGTGGCGGGCGTGGTCGGGTGTGGGCGCAGAGGAGGTGTCCAGCCACCCGAGGCTGCGTCGACGCAGGGCGAGAACGCCGCGAACTGCGGCGAGCAGAGCCACGACCACGTAGACCGCCAGGATCTGCAGAAGCGTTCCGAGCTGGGCACCGGAGCGGTGCGGTGCGCCGCCCAGAACGATCAGCAGCGCGACGACGACGGCCCCGCCCACGCTCGAGCCCACGGTCAGCAGTGGTAGACCCCACTTCGTGCGTAACAGCACCGGAACTGGCCGGGCCGCATTGTGGGCTTCTGGTGGGTGTGGGCGCCCGGGGTGAGGACGGGCACTGGTGTGCTGCATTACCGATGCATCTTCTTTCGGTCGTGTCAGCGGTCCGGCGGGTGCGGTGACGGTCTGTCCGGCCCGTCGTGGTCGAGCGCGGAGGTGAGGCGGTCGAGTAGGTCCTGGACGGCGCCGGGGGCGCCATGTTGGGTGAAGTGCTCGATCGACACGGCGATGAACACCGCGTGGGCGGTGAACAATGCGGTGCCGTCATCGGCGGTGGCGGTCGCCTTGAGGTGCAGTTTGCGGCCGTCGATCTCCCGGACGTGGGCGCTGATGCGCAGGGGTCGGTGCAGCGGGACGGGGGCGAGGTAGTCGACGGTGAGGCTCCGGGTCACTGCCGGGGTGCGGGCGATCCAGAGGCCGAAGCCGAACAGGTCGTCGCAGGCGGCGGCCACTGCCCCGCCGTGCGCGAGGCCGGGCGCACCGATGTGGCGTTCGTCGAACGTCACATCGGTGTAGACCTCGTCGCCGGAGCGGAACACCACCAGTTGCAGGCCGGCGGGATTGTCTGGCCCGCACCCCATGCAGGTCGGCGAGTGCGGCGGCAGCGGTAGCTGGGTCACGGGCGTTCCTTCTCGACGGTGCTGGCTAGCGGGCGGGCGTGGGATCGACTGCGCTGGGCCGGTTCAGTCGGGCTCCTCGATGCGCCTGCGTCCGGGGAAGCGCGGCCGGGCGCCCAGACCAGCAGGATCGCGGCACCCGCCGCCGCGATGAGTGCGAGGACGATCGCGGACTGCTCGACACCGTGCAGGAACGCGGACTTGGCGAAGTCGGCGAGTTGCTGGCCGGCCGGTCCCGCCCGATCGGCGACCTCGAGGGCACCGGCGAGTGAGTCGGCGACCGGGCCCCGCGCCTCCGGTGGGAGCCGGGCGATCGCCGGGGCGATGTTGTGGCTGTAC
>NZ_AYTE01000024.1:0-13000 GCF_000506245.1 Williamsia sp. D3
AGCCGTCGGCATCGGCAACCGGTCCACAGCCGCAGATCAAGCAGCCGCCCCAGCAGCCACCTCAGCAGGGGTCGGGCCGGGGTCCTGCCGGCCCACCTCCGGGTCGGCAGCCCGGTCCGGGTGCTCCGGCACCGACGGCCAAGCGCCCGGTGATCACCGGCACCGCAGCACCCAAGTTGCCGGGTTCGGAGACCGACTCGACCAGTAGGTCTTCGCTGTCGAAGCCGATCGACGGCCCGACCCGCAACATCGACCGGCGCGACCTTCCGCAGGAAGATCTGCCCGACCTCGATGCCATCCATCATCCGGAGGCCTCGCAGCCGGCCAATCGTTCGTTCGAGGCGATGCCTTCGCCGAGCGCCATGGGTGCGTTGCGCGCTGCTGTCCAGATCCGTCGGATCGACCCCTGGTCGGCATTCAAGGTGTCTGCGGTCCTGTCTGTCGCCTCGTTCTTCATCTGGATGATCGCGGTGGGTGTGCTGTATCTCATCCTCGACGGCATGGGCGTCTGGGATCAGCTGAACAACTCCTTCGGCACGCTGGTGTCCAGTGACACCACCGCGGAATCCTCGTTCGAGATCAGCGCCGGAGGTGTGTTCGGTATCGCGGCTCTGATCGGGGCGGTCAACGTCGTGCTGTTCACCGCTCTGGCCACCGTCGGATCGTTCATCTACAACCTGTCGTCCGACCTCGTGGGTGGTGTGGAGGTAACCCTCGCCGACCGCGACTGAGGGGCTTTTGACCAGCCGTTTTGTCGCGGGGGCACGCAGTCGGGTAATCTCTGACTTCGGTTCACGGGCCTATAGCTCAGGCGGTTAGAGCGCTTCGCTGATAACGAAGAGGTCGGAGGTTCAAGTCCTCCTAGGCCCACTGTGACGACGAACCGAACCAAGGGACCACCACCCAAGGGAATGAGCGGATGAAGGCAGTTGCAGTAGCGATCGCCGCAGTCGCACTCGTCGTCGCGGGCCTGCTCACGGAATCTCGGCGCAACATCGAGGTGTGGCATGGTCTACCCGAAGGTCAGAGAGATCTGACAGCCGGTTGATCCGGCAAACGGGGCCTTAGCTCAGTTGGTAGAGCGCTGCCTTTGCAAGGCAGATGTCAGGAGTTCGAATCTCCTAGGCTCCACAAAGTACGAACTGCACCACCCTGATCCGGCTGTCAGGCCCCCGAGGTGGCGAACGCGATCAAAGCCCGTAAGAGTGGCTGTATGGATTTGCGAATATTTGTCGAACCCCAGCAAGGTGCAACCTACGACGACCAGCTTGCAGTCGCGAGAACCGCGGAGGCAGGCGGATTCGGGGCGTTCTTCCGTTCCGACCACTACCTGGCCATGAACGTCGAGGGTCTACCGGGCCCGACCGATGCGTGGACCACCCTGGCCGGGCTCGCCCGCGAGACCAGCACCATCCGGCTGGGCACGCTCGTGTCCTCGGCAACGTTCCGCCATCCGGGCCCGCTCGCGGTCACCGTCGCCCAGGTGGATCAGATGTCGGGCGGTCGCGTGGACTTCGGGCTCGGCGCCGGTTGGTATGCCGCCGAACACGAGGCCTACGCGATTCCGTTCCCGGATCTTCGCGAACGGTTCGACCGACTCACCGAGCAGCTCGCCGTCATCTCCGGATTGTGGACCACACCGGTCGGGGAGAAGTTCTCGTATTCGGGCGATCACTACACCGTGACCGACTCTCCGGCACTGCCCAAGCCCGTTCAGTCGCCCGCACCACCGATCGTCATCGGTGGTGCCGGGAAGAAGCGCTCAGCAGCACTGGCGGCGCAGTACGCCGCGGAGTTCAACGTGCCGTTTGCACCCGTCGAGGACGTCGAGGCGGCGTTCGGACGAGTCCGGGCCGCCTGTACCGACCGGGGCCGCCCGACCGACGACCTGACGTACTCAGCGGCGCTGGTGGTGTGCGCCGGACGTTCCGACGCCGAGCTGACCCGGCGAGCCGACAACATCGGGCGCGGGCTCGACGATCTGCGCCGAGATGGTCTGGCGGGATCACCGGACGAGATTGTGGACAAGATCGGCACCTACGCGGCGATCGGCGCCACAAGGATCTACTTACAGGTGCTCGACATGTCCGACCTCGAGCACGTCGAGTTCATCGCCGAGACGGTGATCCCGCAACTCTGATCTCGCAGCGCTTTGCCCGCGTGAGCGTCGCTCAGTAGCCGAAGTCGCGGCGTCGGCGTGACTCGATCTCACGCCGGCGCCGGAGTTCGGCCTGATCGAGGTGTCCGGTGTCGTCGTAATCCCCGTCGTCACCATCAGCTTGGCCGGACCAGATGCGGATCCCGCCGAGGACAAGCGGGAAGACGATGAACACCAGCCAGGCGTTGGGCACGCCGAAAACCACCTGCAGCAGAAGAAAGAGCAGGAGGGTGCCGCCACCGGCGAACAGGTTGAGGGTCTGGATGAGCTTCTTGCCCGGCGCGCGCTGGACACTGTTGTTGCGAGGTGCATGGGTAGGGGAAGAATCACGGGCAAGGGCAGGCGCGGACGATTCTGAGCCGAACGGGGTGGGTTCAGGTAAATCGCCGAAGAGCTTGTCGAGCTCGGAGCGGGTGTGCGCGGCCGCAGCCAGCTGAACGCGTTCTTCGTACTCGGTGTGGTCGAGTCGACCACTGGTGAAATGCTCACCGAGTGCGTCGAGGGCGCGACCCCGCTCATCGTTGCCGATCCGGATGTCGCGGGTCTTGTCATCGTCCATTCAGCAATTCGATCACGCGCCGGCGGTCCGTGCTCTGTGGTTGGAAGGCTCCGTGGTGGAGTGGCTCAGTTGCCTTGGCCGACGATGTACAGATAACCGGCGAGAACCAAGATCCCCGCTGCCAGATAGAGATAACCGACCCACAGGGCGGCGACCGCGAACGGCATACCTTGCTCGCCGGTCCGCCGGATCTGTGACCGCGCAACGTGGCCGCAGACGATCCCGATCAACGAGGTGACCCCCAGCACCGACAAGATCAACGCGACGATGGCGGTGACATTGGTCTTGTTGGTTCGCGACGCGGGCGCAGGACTCATCTCGGCTCCGGACTCCTGATCTGCTGGGTGGTCGCCCTGCGGACCGTCATAACGGGTTTCTGCCGGATCAGACGTCTGCGAATAGGCACTGCTCAACGGCGCGGGTGAGGCACCGAGACCAGCCGCAGGGCCGCTCAGTGGTGCCGGAGAGGAGGGAGGCGGCTGACGTCGCCGAGGATCTTCTCGTGGGCGGTCGACCGGGCCGGGATTGAAAGGCGGAGGTCCGCTGGGACCAGGCCGTGGGGCATAACCACGACCCGGCTCGGGCGGAAGGCCACCTTGCGGGGCCGGAGCCTGAGGGGGGCCGGGCCGGTAACCCGGCGATGGGCCTTCGGCAGGCCCGGTGCGCGGTTGCCATGCCGGGATGGGCTCGCCATGGCGGCGTCGGTTGCCCTCGCCGTTCTCAACACTCACCCGTCACACCGTACCTGCCGCAGCGACCTCAACTGTCGCACCAACTTCAATTGGCGGATTGCCCGTTGGTGGATTGACCGGCGGGGTCGACGGACTCGGCTTCGGTCTCGACAACCGGCACGTCGGCCAGACGCGGGGGAGCAGCGGCCACCGATGGCGGTTGCGGACGCGTGCGACGACTGATCGCGAAGGCGGCCGCACCTGCACCCACCAGCGCAGCCACGATCAGGGCGATCCTGAGGCGACGACGAGAAGGCGACCTCGTGGTCACCAGCTGGTTGGGGAGTACATCGACGAGCCCGGCGCGTTCGAGGGCATCGACGACGGTGGGGTTGCTGACCGTCACAGGGAGCACGTCGGCGGCCCGGTCGCGGTACGCAGCGGTGAGTTCGCGAGCCTCGGCGGCGAGCTCGGACTCCTTCGAACGCGCCTGGGCCGCGACCTTCTTGGCGCCGGCGAGTGCGACATTGCCGGCCCCTCGGGTGGCAGCGGACGCACCGAGCAGCGACTTGCGCGCGCCGGCGACGCTCAACCCGGCGGACCCACGAGTGAGGTTCGACAACCCGGCCAGGGTCTGCCGACCGCCGAGCTTCACCCGCTGTCCGGCGCTGCGGGCAGCGGCACGTTGACGGACCGCTTTCAGTTCGGATTCGAGTTTGCTCATGAAACCTCCTCGGTGAAACCAGCTCGGACTCTTGACCACCCTAGTGCGCGCAGCGGGGTCAGGGGTTCACCCGGTGGGAAGCCCGGAGACCGACCGCGGGACGGTCTCGGCCGACCAGTCGGCGGCACACGTCCACCAGACGCGTATTCGATTCCTGTGACAGCTTTTTAAGCAGATCGAATGCCTGCACGGCGTCGAGGTCGTACCGTTCCATGATCATGCCCTTCGCCTGGCCGATGAGGTCGCGCGATGCGAGCGCATTCTCGAACTCCGCGTGCCGGCGAGTGGCATACAGGGCTACGGCGGCGTGGCCGGCGTGCAGCAGACCGATGTCCTCGGAACGACCGGTGAAGGCGAATGCCTTGTCTGCGTAGAGGTTCAGAGCGCCCGACGCCTCGCGATCGGTGTACAGCCGGAACGACATCGACGACCGGATCGGTGTTTCCGCCTCCAGCGCGGCAGCTGCGAAGGCAGGCCAGCGCCCGTCCCCGTGCAGATCGTCCATCCGGATGGTGTGCACGTCGCGAGCTGCGTCGACGCACGGACCTTCGCACAATTCGCCCTGCACCTGCTCGAACCGTTCGGCAGCACGCGAGGTCGCGGCTGTAGAGGTGACCTTCTTACGCTTGGTGACGACGGTGATGCCGGCGTGGTCGGCACCGGGAACATGACGTACCGCGCTGTTGGTGAGGCCATGGAGAACGGACTCGATGCTGTCGGGCAGACGGGTCCGAATCTCTTCTGCGAGTAGCTCGGTCACCGTTCGCAGATCGCTGTCGATGTCCCTCATCGCGTGATTCCTCCCCGGCACAGATCCGACACCCGGCTCACGTCGAAGCAGACGTCGCATCGAGCCGCCAGCTTCATGTGTCGATTCGGCGAGGTGCCGCTGGCTCGGTCGGAGGGGCGAAAACGCCGGTTGCACCGGGATCGGACGGAGAGCTGTTCTGTGCCGCGACAACCGCCCGGGCGTGAGCTGTGACGGTGGCGCCGTGGGCGCGGGCAAGCCGGGTCAGTTGGTGCCGGGCTTCGACGATCTCGAGGCGTTTGTACTCGGCGAGGATGCCGATCGCGGTGGCGACAACGGTGGTGCCCTCGAGAACCGTGTCGACGGAATCGGACACACCGGTGTGTTGGGCTCCCCGGATACCCGTGCTCAGAGCGATCGCGACGAGATTGGCCAAGATCTGCCCGAACTCACTCGGTTGGCCGGATTCGTTCCAGGGCTGCTCGGTGTGGATGACCAAGGCGCCGACCGGGGCGGACAGCGCTTTGATGGGATACGCACGAATGCCGCGGAGCCCTGCCGAGATCGCCCGCTTCTGATACTCCGGCCACCGGGTGTCGTCGGCGGTGGAGAGATCGGTGACGAGAGTGAGCGCGCCGTCATGCGCACTGCTCAGAGCCGGGCCGGCGGTGTTGAGTTCGAGATCCGCCCCGATCCCGGCGTGGCAGGCCTCGGCGACGATGTGGAGGTCATCTCCCGCAGTGGACCGGCGGTCATCGCGCAGCACGATCACGGCAGAGAATGCGTCGAAACCTTCGCGCGCATGGGTGACCACGGTCTGCAGCAGGGTCGGCAGATCGAAGTCGGTTGTCAGCGTTCCGGTCACATCGGCGATGGCGACCCGGTTCAGCACATCGCTCATCGGTCGGCCCGGCGCATCTTCGGGGTCATGTGTCCTCCAGATCAGCTTCGTCACGCAGGTTCAGTCGGCGGGCCACCACGTCGTCGGACACGTCCTTGATGGAACGACCGTGTTGGTAGGAATATGCACGCAGCCGGTCCAGTGCCTGGCCGGCCGGTATACCGAGCTGCACGGCAGCCATCCCGGACGCCAGATAAACCTGGGAACGAGAGAAGGCGCCTGGCAAATCGACCTGCGCCTGGCTGAGATTCTCGGCCGCGGCATCGGCGCCACCGGCGTCGTCCGTCCTCGCGAGGTACTCGTCCCAGTTCTGCCGGACGGTGAAAGCGGCGGTGGCCGCGATGGTCAGGGCTGCGTTGAGCTCGTCGACCGCCAGGGCCCCGGCGGTGCGGCGATACAGCTCGAGAACCCCAAGGGGCGTACCGCCTTCCACCACCGGGAACGCGAACACAGACCGCACACCGATGTCGAGGGCCTCGCCGGCGAACACCGGCCACCGCCCGGTGGCCGCCGAATCGCGCAAGTCTGGCAAGAGCTGGGTGTCGTGGTGATGGTAGGCATCGAGGCACGGGCCTTCACCGAGGGTGAACTGCAGTTCATCGATCTGTTGAGCAGTCGCATCGGTGGCGTAGACGAGGTCGCGGACCCGGCTCGAGCGGGTCAGCAGAGCAACGGCGGCTCCGTCGACGCCGGACAGGCGCACCACCGTGTCGCAGAGCTGACTGACTCCGGTGAACACCGAAGTATTGCCTGCCACGTTCTTGGTCGAACCGGCTTTGGGTTGGTCGGGAACTGCGCCTTCACCGTCGGCCGGCGACCCTCTGTCAGAGGTGCCGTTCATCGTGCGCTCCCATCGCCTCCCTCAAACGTACTCGCAGGACCTTCGCCGCGTCTGCCCCTGATACGCCTGTCTGTTGCCTTTGTCGACGCGGCCCACCGACTCGTCATCGAGCGGCAAACGGATTCTCTGCGCGGCTGGGACGGCGGTCGTTGCGTCCGGATACACCACAACGCCGCCCTCCGGCGAGCCCATGCAGGGCACCGGGGGCGGCGTTCGCGGCGCGGAACTAAGCCATCTGGACGACTATCGCAACCGCGGCGGCGACGAATAAGAGCACCAGAATGATCAGCCCGATGATCAAAGCGATGCCGGTTGGAGGGAACCGGTTGCTGGTTCGCGGTTCGGAGTCCGACAGGCCTGACGTCTGTGGTGCATCAGGTGGCGTGGATCCCGGGGCCACTCCGCCCCCCGCCTCGAGGCCCGGTGTGTTCGCCGGATCCGGGTTGGTCTCGTCGTGGACCGGCCCTGAGTTCTGGGTCATCGATCCTCGAGTTGTTCGGCCGATGCCCCCGCGTATCCCGAGCTGTTGTCCCAGTTGACGGGTAGATCGCTACCGTCTTTCGGGAGTTCGGTTGCGTCCGGAGCGGTGGTTCCGTCGAGGGCTGTGTCTGGCTCTTGCGGTGCTTCGTCGACTCCCGGGGTGGTGCCGGAAACGTCCTTCTTTGCGTCGGTCATCGTCTCTCACTTTCGTCTCGACTCGTCACCAGCGAGGATCTCGAAGGTGGTGGGGCCACGGACTACTGCCGGGCTCCCGTGAGGTGGGTAGTACCCGAGGTGGCGATGGCAAAACCTGGCCTGCCCGTCGGCTGACGTCTGCGCCGACGGCGTTCAGTGGCACCATGGAGGCCGTGACCACAGCATTGAAAACCGCAACCGCGACCCTGCACACCAATCACGGTGACATCAGAATCGCCCTGTTCGGTAACCACGCGCCCAAGACCGTCGCCAACTTCACCGGCCTCGCCGAAGGGTCGAAGGAGTACTCCAAGCCCAACGCTTCCGGCGGAGACGCCGGGCCGTTCTACGACGGCGCGGTGTTCCACCGCATCATCTCGGGCTTCATGCTCCAGGGCGGCGATCCCACCGGGACCGGTATGGGCGGACCGGGCTACCAGTTCGAGGACGAGTTCCACCCGGAACTCACGTTCAACCAGCCGTACCTGCTGGCCATGGCGAACGCCGGACCCGGCACCAATGGGTCGCAGTTCTTCATCACCGTCGGCCCGACCCCTCACCTGAACCGCAAGCACACCATCTTCGGTGTCGTCGAGGACGAGGAGTCCCAGAAGGTCGTCAAGGCGATCGAGGCCGTCCCGACCGACCGGCGTGACCGTCCGCTGGACGACGTGATCATCGAAAAGGTCACCATCGAGTCCTGACAGACCGCCATTCGGTCGTGCCGAGCTCTGCTCAGATGAGGACTGTGTGACATTCCAGAACCCGCCGTCGCCGCCCACCCAGGTGTGCGTCCGGCATCCTGACCGGCCGACGGGTCTGGCCTGCAGCCGGTGCGGCCGTCCGGCATGTCCACAATGTCTCACCCCGGCCGCAGTCGGCCAGCACTGTGTCGACTGCGTCCGGGCATCCGGGCGGGACACCCCACGGGCAACCGTGGTCGGACCTCGGGGCATCGGGTCGAAGACCCCGTGGGCGACGTATGTGCTGCTCGCCGTCAACATCGCGGTGTTCGCGGCCACGGTGGCGCAGGCCGGCAGCTTCACCGAAGTCCGCGGCTCGCGGATCTTCTACGAGGGTGCGCTCTTCGGGCCCTTCCTCGCCGATGGCGAGTACTGGCGTCTGCTCACCGCCGGCTTCCTGCACTTCTCGTTGATTCATGTCGCGGTCAACATGTTCTCGCTGTACATCCTGGGCCGTGATGTCGAAATCACCCTGGGCACAGCACGTTTCGTAGGTATCTACCTGGCGTCGCTACTCGGGGGCAGCGCGATGGTCATGCTGTTCGAGAACCCGAACGCCATCAACGCCGGCGCTTCCGGAGCCATCTTCGGGCTGATGGGGGCCACGCTGGTGGTGGTGCTGCGGGCCAAGGTTCCGGCGGGGTTCGTACTGGGTGTGATCGGGCTGAACATCGTTCTCTCGCTGACCATCCCCAACATCTCCCTGTGGGCCCACCTCGGGGGGCTGGTCTTCGGCGCCGCCGCGGCCGCCGGGGTCCTCTACGGCCCTAGTCTTCTGCCCGCTCGCTCGCGTACCGCCCGTAACGTCGCCGCTGTCGGTTGGGCTTCGATTGCCGGGCTGATGGTGCTGGCGTTGCTGATCGGCGTCGTGCGCGCGGCAACACTCACGGTCTGATCTGCGACCGAAACGTCGAGCAGCTACTTTCTGGTCTCCACGGGCAATCCGGCTGCGCGTAGAGCATCTGCCACGTCCAGCGGATTGGTCCCGAGGTCCCACCGGCCGAGGATCACCAATCTTTCACCTTCGCGGGCCGCGGTGTCGTCGAGGTCGAACTCGAGATGCGGTACCTGGCGGCCGTAGCGCGAGTAGGTGAGCACTTGGGCGCGGCGCACCGCATCGAATGGGTATATGCGCGCGCCCGTCACCGTGCGGATCTGGATCAGGTGTCCGTCGATGATGGCGAGCCTGGGCCGCACCACCAGCGCGATCGCGCCGAGCACCACCAACAACAGTGCCGCAATCGACATCAGCACCAGGCCGGCCGGGTCGGGAGCAGAGAACGCCGCTGCGCCGCCGAGGAGTATGCCGCCGACCACCATGACCGCGCCCATCGCAGCCGGAGTGGACCAGGCGAGAGAGGGCTGTGCCGAGTTATCCACAGGCCTTATCCACAGTGGGGATGAATTACACACATGTTGTTCAAGACTGTGGATGAACCATATCGCCTGGTCAGCGCCATTTCATGGTCATCAGGAGGCCGGCCACCATGAAACCGAAACCGATCAAGAAGTTCCATGGTCCCAACTCGTACATCCAGTTGAGGATCTTGCCGTCGGCGCCGAGCGACTCCGGGGTGGCAACCAGATAGAAGACGATCAGCCACAGCAGTCCCAGCACCATCAGGCCGAGCATGGTGGACACGTACACCGGGCTCGACGGTCCGGTCTTCACCTTGACCGGTGTGCGGCTGGCGGGGTTGATCGTGTAATCGGTCTTCTTGCGGACCTTCGACTTGGGCATGGTTTCCTCGGTTCGCGGGCAAAAACGTCTCCCTATAACCTAGCCCACCTGGGATCGACGATGGGAGGCCCTTGCGTGCACCCAGGTATTGTTGACCACTGTGAATGAGCCACAGCCCGCGCGAATACTCGTGGTGGACAACTACGACAGCTTTGTCTACAACCTGGTCCAGTATCTGGGCCAGTTGGGTGTGCATGCGCAGGTGTGGCGCAACGACGATGCTCGGCTCGCCGACCCCGACGGTGCGATCAAGGATTTCGACGGTGTTCTGCTGTCGCCGGGACCTGGCACCCCTCAGCGCGCCGGCGCCACCATGCCTCTTGTGAAGGCTGCGGCCGACCAGGGCACCCCTCTGCTCGGAGTGTGTCTGGGCCATCAGGCGATCGGCGCGGCCTTCGGTGCCACTGTGGATCGGGCGCCAGAACTGCTGCACGGCAAGACGTCGTTGGTCACGCATGACGACGACGCGGATGGCGTTCTGGCGGGCCTGCCCAATCCGTTCACGGCAACCAGGTATCACTCCCTCACCGTGCTACCCGAGACGATTCCGGCCGAGATCCAGGTGACCGCGCACACCGAGAGCGGCATCGTGATGGCCATGAAGCACCGCGAACTCCCCATCCACGGTGTGCAGTTCCATCCGGAGAGCGTGCTGACCCAGGGCGGGCACCGGATGCTGGCGAACTGGCTGACCGTGTGCGGCATGACCGTCCCCGATGGACATGTCAGCACCCTCGAAGCGCAGGTGGCCGCAGCGCTCGGCTGATGACACCCGGCCGATCCTCGGTATCGGATGGATCGGGGTGACTGCGGTCTTCCCGAGGTCAGGGAAGCAGGCTCGCCCGTCCGACCGTGATCGACACCGCCGCGTCCTTGCGGAGAAGACTGCCGGCCACGGGAGCCTGTTCGAGGACCTTCTCGTCGTCGGGACTGCCCAGCGGCACGTTGCGCTGCACGGTGGTGAGGGTGGTTCGTTCCCACCCCGCCGACGTCAGGATCGTCTGGGCCTGCGCCGCTGTCCGACCGCGCAGATCGGGCACCACGAACATGTTGCCCCGGCTGATCGTCACCTGCACGACGCTTCGCTCGTCGACGACCTCGCCGGCGTTCGGCGATGAGCTGATCACGGTGCCTGACGGCAGCTCCGAATCGGTGGCGACCACCGCTATGTCGAGGTTGAGCTGGTCGAGATTGGTTCGCGCCTGCGCCTCGCGCTGCCCGGTGAGGTCGGGGACGGTGACCTTGCGTGGGCCGGTGCCGACCTGGATGGTGATCAGCTCCG
Source organism: Williamsia sp. D3 (assembly GCF_000506245.1). Lineage (NCBI taxonomy): Bacteria > Bacillati > Actinomycetota > Actinomycetes > Mycobacteriales > Nocardiaceae > Williamsia > Williamsia sp. D3. The sequence continues at coordinate 11,044 of NZ_AYTE01000024.1, forward strand.
TGACCGCTTGCGTACTGCGTACGGCAGGTGCGGTGGCGACCACTTTGTCCTTGAGGTCGGCGGTGGAGGGCACCTCGATCGACCGGGTGTTGGTGAATCCCAGATTCCCGAGCTCCGCCGTCGCCTGCGCCAACGTCCGACCACGCAGATCCGGGATCTGTTGGCGCAGAGGACCGGTGGACACGTACAGGGTGACCGTGGCTCCCTTGTCGACCTTCACGCCTTCACCCGGGGTGGTCCGGGTGGGTGCACCAACCGCGACGGTCGGGCTCGGCTCGTCGCGCTGGTTCACGCGGAAGCCCATCCGTTCGAGTTCGGCCTTTGCGTCCACCGCCGACATGTCGGTGACCCGCGGAATCGACACTTGTGGCGTCACATCCGACGCCCAGGGACGCAGCAGCAGCAGGCTGACGGCGGCGATCACGAAGGCCGCGAGCACACCGAATCCGGCGAACTTGAGAGCCTTGCGTCGCGTCTGCGAGTCGTCGTCGTCATCGTCGCGGCGGTGACTGGTGCCCGCCGGCCCAACGCGAGAGACACGCGCCCGAGGACCGGTGTCGATCAGCGCGGTGCGGTCCTCGTCCGACATCACGATCGGGGCACTGGGTTTGCCGCCTGCGAGCACCTTCATCAGATCCGACCGCATCTCGGACGCCGATTGGTAGCGGTTGGCCGGGTTCTTGCTCATGGCCTTGAGAACCACGGAATCCAGCTCGTGCGGCACCCCCTCGCGGACCGACGACGGCGTCGGGGGATCTTCACGCACATGTTGGTAGGCAACGGCCACCGGTGAGTCGCCGGTGAACGGCGGTTCGCCGGTCAGCAGCTCGAACAGCACACAGCCCAGCGAGTAGACGTCGCTGCGGGCATCGACACTCTCGCCGCGGGCCTGCTCGGGTGACAGGTACTGAGCGGTGCCGATGACGGCCGCGGTCTGGGTCACGGAGTTGCCGGTGTCGGCCAGGACGCGGGCGATGCCGAAGTCCATCACCTTCACCGCGCCGGACTTGTCGATCATCACGTTCGCCGGCTTCACGTCCCGGTGGACGATGCCGTTCTGGTGTGAGAAGTGTAGCGCCGCAGCCACGTCAGCGACCCACGTCATCGCCTGTCGAGGCTTGATGTACCCCTCGGCGCGCAGAACGTCTCGCAAGGTTTCGCCGTCGACGAACTCCATCACGATGTACGGCAGCGGCCCCTCCGGGGTGGTGGCCTCGCCGGTGTCGAAGACTGGACGATCGTCGGGTGATTGAGGGCCGCCGCATTCTGCGCCTCGCGCCGAAAGCGCAGGTAGAACGTGGGGTCGCGGGCCAGATCGGCACGCAACACCTTGATGGCCACATCGCGGTGCAGGAGCAGGTCACGCGCGAGGTGAACCTCGGACATACCGCCGAAACCAAGGGTCTCGCCCAGTTCGTATCGATCAGAGATCTGCCGGGGGTCGGCCATCAACCACCATCCTGTGGTTCGGGCTGCGCACTCGTACTGGCCTGTTCGTCGCCCTGGCCGAGCTGGTCATCGCTCTCCCGAGCCGGCAGGCCGGGGATCTGAATGCTCGGCAAGGTGAATCCACCGGTCGACGACTCGGTGGTCGTCGTCGTTTCCTCAGTGGTTGTCGTGGTCGTACGCGTTGTTGTGGTCGTGGTTTCTTCGGTGGTGGTTTCTTCGGTGGTCGTCGGCGGAGGCGTGGTGGTTCTCGTGGTTGTCGTTGTGGTCGGTGTCGTCGACCTCGTCGGGACGTCGCCGGTGGTGTCATCGGAGTTGAGGATCAGGAAGCCGACCAGGACCAGCGCACCGAGCAGCAGGAGTACGGCTGCGGCGGCGAGCGCCTTCTGCCCTGTGGACCAGCCGTCTTGGCGATCCACGGGCACCGGTGCGACCACGGCACGGTGCTGTGGCGGCGGCGTGGGACGGGCCGCGCCCGTCATCGGGGCCATCATCGCAGTGGCCGGTCGTG
>NZ_AYTE01000025.1:0-18344 GCF_000506245.1 Williamsia sp. D3
TACCCAGGTCCGGGTTCGGCGGGGGATTGTTGCCCGGGTAGTTGGGGTCGGGGCCTGGGTACTGCGGTCCGCTCATGACGTTCGTTTCCTCTCGCGGCGAAGGCACGCTTCGCACCTACCTGATGGTCGTGACGAGTCTAAACCGGACAAAGGTGGGTTGCCGGTTGTTTGGACCCCTGAGGGGTGTCTAGCCAGCGTTGATTCGAGTAAGCGATCATCGACCGTCACTTGGCGTTTGAGCAGGTCAGTCGATTTTCGGCGTCCATCGGTTGCCTGCGTCTGCGGCGATCACCGTTTACCGGCACCGTGAATCCAAGGCCGGATCGCTATTCCATTCGAATGATCGCTCGGCGTGCCGTCTGCCCGTGGACTTCTCATGGCGCGGCGTTCTGGTGCCGATCAGCAACTCAGCATTGCGCTCGGTTCGAGGACCCAGGGATCGCGTGGCAGATCGTCGGGATCGAATCGGGCGAGCAGCTGATCGCTGGTCACCGGTTCGTTCGGGGCTGCCATATTCAACGACGCGGCGATGAGTGACAGAACACGCTGTGTGTCAATGCCGCCCAGGGCCAGGTCCGACAACGTGACAGCGCCGTCGCGTTTGGCGAGCCTTGCGCCCTCCGTGTTGAGGACCAGTGGCACATGGGAATAGGCCGGTGGCGAAATGTGAAGCAGCGTGGCCAGATAACTCTGTCGAGGAGCTGAGTTGAGGAGGTCGTCGGCACGAACCACCTGATTCACTCCCTGGGCGTCGTCGTCGATGACCACGGCCAGGTTGTATGCCGGTGTGCCATCGCCGCGGCGGAGGACGAAGTCGTCGACCATGCCGGTATGACTGCCGAGAAGTGTGTCGACGACGGTGAACTCGGCAACCTCCGCGCGAAGCCGGATGGCCGGCGGGCGGCCGGTATCGCGTTTGGCTTGTCGTTGCGCTTCGGAGAGGTCGCGGCAGGTCCCCGGATAGGCGCCCGCCGGCGCATGCGGGGCCGACGGGGCCTCGAGGATCTCGCGTCGAGTGCAGAAGCACTCGTACGTCAGTCCCCGTCGTTGCAGGTCGTCGATGGCGACGTCGTAGGAGAGTCGACGTTGCGACTGCCACATCACCGGAGGGTCCCAGGTGATCCCCAATGCCGCCAGATCGGCGAGCTGCCGGTCTGCTGCCCCCGGTGCCACCCGATCGAGATCTTCCATTCGCACCACGAAGCGTCGGCCGGTGGAACGGGCAAACAACCAGGCGAGCAACGCGGTACGGAGATTGCCGATGTGCAGATCACCCGACGGCGACGGCGCGTACCGTCCCGCACCGCTCGGGCGGCCCGGTTCGTCTCGGCGGCAATCGTTCACCCGAACGAGGGTACAAGTGCAAGGATGGGACATCATGGACCTTCCTGTGATGCCGCCGGTGGTACCGATGCTGGCCAAATCCGCTGCCAAGATCCCCGATGAGACCGGCGCCGCGGTGTGGTCGCATGAGCCCAAATGGGACGGGTTTCGGGCCATCATCTTTCGCGATGGTGATGAGGTGGTCATCGGGTCGCGCGGTGGCAAGGACCTCGGACGGTACTTCCCCGAACTGATCGAGGCGGCCCGAGAGGAATTGCCGGACAGGGTGGTTGTCGACGGTGAGATCGGCGTACAGGCCGATCTCGGTGGGGTTCGCCGGCTCAGCTGGGACGCCCTGTCCATCCGGATCCATCCCGCGAAATCCCGGGTCACGATGCTCGCCGAGCAGACCCCGGCGATGTTCATCGGGTTCGACGCACTGGCCACCGGCGACAGGGATCTCACCCGGGAGCCGTTCTCCACCCGCCGCGAGGTCCTCCTCGAATCGATCCCCGGCGCCGGACGTTGCCGGGTGAGTCGGGTGACCACCGATGCCGACCTTGCGCAGAACTGGTTCTCCGAGTTCGAAGGCGCAGGTCTCGACGGCGTCGTCAGCAAGCGCCTCGACGGGATCTACCTGCCGGGCAAGCGGGAGATGATCAAGGTCAAGCACAAGCGCAGCGCCGACTGCGTGTTGATCGGGTACCGCGTCCACAAGAGTGGTACCGGTCTGGGTTCGATGTTGCTGGGGCTCTACAGAGACGGTGATCTCCGCATGGTCGGCGGAGCCGGCGCGTTCTCGGACGCGAAGCGAATCGAGTTGCAGGAGACGCTCGAACCGATGCGGCTCGACCCCGACAACGTCGCCGAGGGTGAACCGAGCCGCTGGAAAGAGAAGGGGTCGTCGCAGTGGATCCCCATCCGCCCAGAACTTGTCGTCGAGGTCGCCTACGACCAGATGGAGGGCGACAGGTTCCGGCACACCGTGCAATTCGTGCGGTGGCGTCCCGACCGTGAACCCGAGAGCTGCGGCTATGAACAACTCGAGGTGCCGCTCACCTACGACCTATTCGATGTCCTGGAGGGACAAGACTGATGGCGAAAGCTCCGGCCGAAGAACTCGATGTCGACGGAACCGCGGTGCGGTTGTCCAACCCTGACAAGATCTACTTCCCCCAGCTCGGCGAAAACGGCGGCCGCAAAAGGGATTTGGTGGAGTATTACCGCACGGTGGCGCTGCAGGGTGCGATGTTGACGGCCCTGCGCGACCGGCCGACCTTCTTACAGCGTTTCCCCGACGGCATCGAAGGTGAAGAGATCTACCAGAAGCGTGTGGCGGCCAAACGCCCCGACTTCGTGGAGTCGACGCCGATCACCTTTCCCTCCGGCCGCAAGGCCGACGCCATCCGGACCACCAGCGCGCCGGTCATCGTGTGGGCGGCCAATCTGGGGACTGTCACATTTCATCCGTGGCCCACGATCGCCCCGGACAACGACCATCCCGACCAGCTCCGGATCGACCTCGATCCGCAGCCGGGCACGGACTTCGCCGACGCGCGCCGTGTTGCCATCGACGTGTTGCGGCCACTGCTCGACGAATTGGGTCTCGTCGGTTTCCCCAAGACCTCGGGCGGACGCGGTCTGCACGTGTTCGTGCCCATCGAGCCGCGCTGGGATTTCATCGAGACCCGGCGTGCGGTGATCGCACTGGCGCGTGAGCTCGAACGCCGCGACAGTGCGTCGGTCACCACCTCGTGGTGGAAAGAAGAGCGCGGAGAGCGGCTCTTCATCGACTTCAATCAGAACGCCCGCGACCGCACGATGGCCGCCGGATATTCGGCGCGGCGCACCCCGACGGCGACGGTGTCGACCCCGGTGACCTGGGAGGAACTGGCCGACGTCGATCCCCTGGACTGCACCATCGCCACTGTCCCGGCGCTGCTGAAACGCCGGGGAGATCCCATGGCGGACATCGGCGATCATCCTGGGAGTCTCGAGCCGCTGCTCGAATGGGTGGCGCGCGACGAGAAGGACGGGCTGGGCGACATGCCCTATCCGCCGAGCTACCCGAAGATGCCGGGTGAACCCAAGCGTGTGCAGCCGTCGAGGGCGCGTCACGACGATGAGTCGGAGTCCTGAGCCGTTCGTTTTGTCCCCGTGAGACCCGGCCGAGGGTGTACTGCCCTCGGCGGACCGTCACGGGGACGATCTGTGCGCGCGACCATACGACTTCACGGCGAGCAGACTCGGACATCACCTGACAGAATCCGGCCATGGAACTGCTGCTTCTGGTACTTCTCGGCGCGGTTGTCGTCACGGCGTTCGCGGATCGTCGCGGAATGCAGCCCGCGCTCATCATTCTGGTGGTCGGACTCCTGGTGTCGTTCATCCCCGGTCTGCCCCGGGTGGAGCTCGAGTCCGACATCCTGCTGACGGTGGTGTTGCCGCCATTGCTCTACTCGGCGGCGCTGAACTTCTCGTTCCCGAGCTTCCTGCGCAACATCAAACCGATCCTCGGTCTCGGCGTGGCCATGGTGGTGGTCACGGCGTTCGCGGTGGGAGCCGTTGCCACGGTCGCCATCCCGGAGTTCACCTTCCTTCTCGCACTGTTACTCGGGGCCATCGTCGCGCCGCCCGACGCCGTCACCGCTGTCGCGATCGGCCGCAAACTCGGCCTGCCGAAGCGCGTGATGGCCATCCTGACCGGCGAGTCCCTGGTGAACGACGCAGCCGCGTTGTCGTTGTTCGCGATCGCCGTGTCGCAGATCGCGCACACCCACGCGTTCATCGGGAATCCGTTGCTGCTCTTCAGCTACAGCGCGGTGCTCGGGCCCGTCGTCGGGATCCTGATCGGGTTCGGCACCCTGTGGATCCGGCGTCACCTGCAGAATCCGGCGCTGGAAACGGTTCTCGGCTTCACCGTCCCGTTCGCGGCTTTTGTTGCCGCCGAACACATCCATGCGTCCGGGGTGCTCGCGGTGGTGATCGCCGGATTCGTGGTCGGGTCGGGTTCGGTTCATGCCGGCTACCAGACTCGTCTGCAGGAGCGCTATGTGTGGAACTCGGTGGATGTGCTCCTGGAAGCATTTGTGTTCGCCTACATAGGTTTACAGCTCAGGTTCATCATCGACGAGCTGCGAGAGGCGCGTGAGTCGCTCGTCGGGGTGGCGGTGGCCTCGGTTGTTGTCCTGCTCGTGGTGCTTGTCATCCGCCCGTTCGCCGTGTTCCTCATGTTCGGCCGGGGCTTGTTGCAACGGCACGTCGAGAAGACGGTCAGCTCGTCGCAGATCGCTGCGGGCCCTCGCGTTCCTCGACGGATCAGTGAGTCGGGCAGAGATCCGACCGCCAAGCGTGAGAAGAAACGGCCGGCCGCCGTCAAACGCCTGACCGCCTCGATGGACAAGCGGACGCTGACCTTCCAGGAGAGTCTGGTGGTGTCGTGGACGGGTATGCGCGGTGTGGTGACGTTGGCTGCCGCGTCCGGCATCCCGGCGACCCTGGAATCGGGGGAGCCGTTCCCGGAGCGTGCTGCGATCCAGGCGATCGCGTTTGTGGTCGCGGTGGGCACCATCTTGATCCAGGGGACCAGCCTGCCCTGGCTCATCGCACGCCTGCATCTGCACTCCGAGGAGGAAGAGCAGTACGCAGCTCGCGAGACGTCAAAGGCGGAGAGCATCGTGCACTTCGCGGGCGACGGGGTCATCGAGGACTTTGTGGCCGAACCGCCCGCCACCCTGGATGCGAAGACGGTCGAGTTCATCCGGTCGACCGTCGCGCGCCAGGTGCGTGATGCCGAGGAGATGCCCGACCCCGAAGCGCACACCGAGCGTGCGGAGACGTTCGCCAAGCTCTACCGGGAGGTGCTGGCGGCGCAGCGTCATGCCCTGATTGCCAGCCGTGATGCCGGTGAGGTGGACGACGAAGCCGTTCGCGCGATGCTCGAACGTCTCGATCTGCAGGAAGCCGGTCTGTCGGCGAGGCTCGAAAGCCGCCTCTGACTTCCCGAAATGGTGGGTTCGGGTGAGGCTCACCTGGGCGAATGCTCACCCGAAGCCACCACTTTCGGAAGTTGGCGGAGGATAGGGGATTCGAACCCCTGAGGGCTGTTAACCCAACCCGCGTTCCAGGCGAGCGCCATAGGCCACTAGGCGAATCCTCCGTGGGGGAGCTTACCGGTCGCGAGGTGACCTGCCAAAAACGGGCTGGTGAGGTGACCAGTTTCCGGCACCGCGCACCGGGCGGCTACACTCGATCCCGGATCCCGCGCGGCGTGCATCCTGTGAACTCCCCCAGGGCCGGAAGGCAGCAAGGGTCAGCGGGCTCTCTCGGGTGCGCGGGGTCCCCTACTTTGTTCCCCAGCGAAGCGCGCGATGACAGTTCCGGGGCAGGTGTGGTTCCGGGCGAAAGGCCGACGTGAACTACCACTCGATGAGTGCCGACCAGCTGACCGCCACCAGGTCCGAGCTGCGCGATCAGTATCAGCGACTCGCCGAAGCGGGCCTGAACCTCGACCTCACCCGCGGTAAACCGTCACCGGAACAACTCGACCTCTCCGCGGATCTGCTGTCGTTGCCGGGAGCCGATGTCTACCGCGACGGCAAGGGCACCGACTGCCGCAACTACGGCGGTCTCACCGGATTGCCCGAGCTTCGTGCCATCTTCGGTGAACTGCTGGGAATCCCCACCGACAATCTGCTGGCGGGCGGCAACGCCAGCCTCGAATACATGCACGATCTGGTCATCTTCGGTTTGCTGCACGGCACGCCGGACTCGACGGCTCCCTGGGGGCAGGGCCCGATCAAGTTCCTGTGCCCGTCCCCGGGCTACGACCGGCACTTCGCGATCACCCAGTCCTACGGCATCGAGATGATCACCGTGCCGATGAACCCGGACGGCCCCGACGTTGCGGTGTGTGCCGAACTGGTGGCAGCAGATCCACAGATCAAGGGCATGTGGTGCGTACCGACGTACTCCAACCCCACCGGTGCCACCTACAGCCCCGAGGTGAGCAAGGCGCTGATGTCGATGGCGGCCGCGGCACCGGACTTTCGCATCTTCTGGGACAACGCGTACGCGGTGCACACCCTGCAGGAGACGCCGCCCGAGCCGGTGGACGTGCTGGGACTGGCGGCGGCCGCGGGCAATCCGAACCGCCCCTACGTCTTCGCCTCGACCTCCAAGATCACCTTCGCCGGTGCGGGCGTGGCTTTCTTCGGTGGTTCGGCCGACAACCTGGCCTGGTACCAGCGGCACGCGAGCATCAAGACGATCGGCCCCGACAAGCTCAACCAGCTCAGGCACCTGCGCTACTTCGGTGATGCCGACGGCGTGCGCCGACAGATGGCCAGGCACCGCGACCTGCTGCTGCCCAAGTTCGCGCTGGTGCTGCAGATCCTCGAGGACCGGCTCGGCGCGGCGAAGGTCGCGTCGTGGACCGAACCCGAAGGCGGTTACTTCATCAGCCTCGACGTTGTCGACGGCACCGCGACCAAGGTCATCGACCTGGCCAAGAAGGCCGGCATCTCACTGACCGCGGCTGGGTCGACCTTCCCGTACAAGCGCGATCCCGACGACCGCAACATCCGTCTCGCCCCGACTTTTCCGGGGCTGGAAGAGCTGCGGTTGGCGATGGACGGGGTGGCCACCTGTGTGCTGCTCGCCGCAGCCGAGAAATTGCTCGAAGACCACAGCTGACATCACGCAGGAACCCTCGCTCGGTGAGCGAGAAGGGCCGATGCTCGAGAAAGGCGCATCCCGGTTGGGCATCGAGTCGGCTCCGCACGTCCGTTCGCCGGAGCGCGCAGCAGTGACAAATGGCCCGGTGTTGCCGAGGCCCGCCGTTGTTGTCGTGGTGTCCCTCGCGCTCGGCCTGCTCGCGGTGTATCTGCAACATCTGGCCGTCCCGATCGACACCCCGTACTGGGGAGTCTTCGGTAACCAACTCGACCTGGCGGTGTATCGAGAAGGCGCGCAAGCGGTACTCGACGGTGACCGCCTGTACGAGGCCAAACTCGTGGGCGTCATGGATTACACCTATGCGCCGGTATCGGTGATCCTGTTCATGCCGTTCGCGGCGATGTCGCTTGAACTCGCGCGGATCGTCTGGATGGTCGGCATCTTCGTCGCTCTGTATCTCTGTATCACTCTGAGCTTCAAAAGCCTGCGGTATCAGATCAATTGGTCGGTTCGGATCTTCGCCGGCGCCCTTGTCCTGGTGAGCGCGCTGATGGAGCCGGTCCGCACCACCATGTGGTACGGCCAGATCAACGTGTTCCTCATGCTGCTCATCCTCTGGGATCTCCTGCAGAGCAGGCACAGTCGCATCCGCGGTCTCGGGGTAGGGATCGCTGCTGGGATCAAGCTGACGCCCCTGATCTTCGTGTTCTATCTCCTGATCAACCGCAACTGGCGCGCGGTGTGGCTGGCGGGTGCGGGGTTCGTGGGCACCATCGCGCTCGGGTTCGCGGTGATGCCCCGTGATTCCTGGAAGTACTGGAGCGGGACGTTCATCGACTCCAAGCGGGTCGGTGCCCCCAACACCGTCGGCAATCAATCGATCAGGGGAGCGTTGGCGAACCTGTGGCAGACCGATGCACCCAACCCGCTGGTGTGGATCACCTTGGCCGTTGCAGCGCTCGCGCTCGGGATGACTGCGGCCTCACTGGCCCATCGAGCCGGACATGAGCTGCTCGCCGTCACCCTCGTCGGTATGACGGGGACCGCGGTGTCGCCGATGTCGTGGGGACACCACTGGGTGTGGTTCGTCCCGGCCCTCGTGATCGGAATCCACCTGACGCTGCAGGCGCGGGGTGCGGTGGCCACAGCGCTGGCGGCGACAGCGGTGGTCGCATTGCTGGCGACGACATTCATCTGGCGCACCTACCGTTCGTATCCGGTTCTGCAGATCGAACGGGTCCTGCCGGACGGTTACTTCACCGGGCTGTACCACAAGGTCGGCATCCCTGAGCTGCGCTGGTTTACCTATGACCCTTACAACTGGGTGTTCGTGGTGACAGCGGTGGCTGCCATCGTGTGTCTCGTCGTGAGGCGTCGCGTCGACGCTCCGGAGCCGGTCGCGGCGGGTTAGCATCCCTGGACACGGGGTGAGGAGTTATGGGTGACAGCGGATCAAGCGCGCGCTGAGACAACGGACGACACGAGGGCGCAGCAGCGGTTTCCGAGTCACCCACTTCTGCTGATCGCGTTTGTGGTGGGCGCGGCCATTGCGCTGCTCGTGCAAGTTCGGTTCATTCCTCTGGACGCCCCCATCTTCGGGTTGTTCAAGAACCAGGTCGACCTCGACGTGTACCGCGCCGGGGCTCAGCACCTGTTGCATGGCCGGCAGCTGTACGACTTGCCGATGCTCCGGAACGGCCTGCTGTACACCTACACCCCGTTCTCGACCATCGTCTTCCAGCCTTTCGGCTGGATGAGCGCCGAGATGGCCGTGGACGTCTGGAGTGGCCTCATCTTCGTCACCCTGTACTGGGTCATCGTGGCCTCGTTCCGGAGTCTGGGCTACGAGATGAGCTGGTCGCTGGCCATCGTGGCCGCGGCGATGGTCTGTGCCGTCACCTTGATGGAGCCGGTCCGCACCACGATCTGGTACGGGCAGATCAACGTCTTCTTGATGGCGATAGTCCTATGGGATCTGCTTCGGCCAGATGGCAGTCGGCTCAAGGGCATCGGTGTGGGTGTCGCGGCGGGCATCAAGCTGACCCCCGCGTTCTTTGTCGTCTACCTTGCCGTCACGAGACGGTGGCGCGCGGTGGTCGTGGTGGTCGCGACATTCGGCGCCACGATCCTGATCGGCTTCCTCGCGACGCCCCGGCAGTCGTGGAACTACTGGACCGACCGGGTGGTGAACTCCGACCGCGTCGGCCCCACAGACGCTCCCAGCAATCAGTCGATCAAGGGCGCCCTGGCCACGGTGTTCGATACGACCACGCCCAGCAACGTGCTGTGGATTGCGTGTTCTGCACTCGCGGTCGTCCTCGGGATCGGTGCAGCCTGGCTGGCGCACCGTGCGGGCCAGGAGCTGCTCGCCCTGTGCCTGACCGGGATGACCACTGCGGCAGTGTCACCTTTCAGCTGGGGCCATCACTGGGTGTGGTTCGTACCCCTGCTGGTGTTCGCGGTGCATCTGCCCATCGCGGCGTGGCGCGCCGGGTCACGACCACTCGCCGGATTGTTGTGCCTCGCTCCGCCCGCTCTCTTCACCGCCGTGTTCATCTGGCGCAACTACCTCCCTGGAGGCGCCCTGGGCTTCAAGCCCTTCTACGGCACCGGCATGTTCATGACGCCGTTCCCGGACTGGCTCCGATGGTTCTCCGCCGAGCCCTACCTGTGGGTGTTCGGCGTGACCGCGGTGTTGTGCATCGCCGTCTGGGGCCCGGGCGAAGTGCGGGCCAGGGGTGTTGCACGACGTTAACTGTCCGACATCGGAACGGGTCACTCGCGGAGTATTGCCTCGAACGCCATCCGATCGCCGCGATACACGGTCCGCACCCTCTCGATCGGCCGCCCGTCGGTGTCCAGGGAACGCCGGTGCATCAGCAACATGGGCATGGCCGTGGTGGTTTCGAGTAACCGTGCCTCTTGGGGGGAGGGCAGCACGGTCTCGATCCGTTCCAGGGCGCTCCCGAAGACAACACCCGCATTGCGGATGGCCGCATACAGCGACGTGCTGGGATCGAACGTCTCTGTGAAAGAACCGAACCGGGTTTCGGTAGGTACGTGCTCTCCAGACCCAGACGTGCGCCGTCTGCGAGCAACACGCGCTGCAGATGCATCACCTCAGACCCTGCGGGCACCTCGAGGTCGGCGCACATCTCGGCGTCGGCGGGCACGTCTTCCCAGGTGACCAACAGGCGGGCGGGGACTCGTCCCTGACTTTGGGCGCCCTCGGTGTAGGACCGAAGCGACAGTGGCTGAACCAGTTTGGGTGCGGACACCACGGTTCCGCGACCCCGGCGCTCGATGCGGCCCTCGACCAAGAGCTCGTGCAATGCCTGGCGGACGGTCTCTCGCGATACCTCGAACCGCTCGGCGAGTTCGCGCTCCGGTGGCACCGTGTCACCCTCGGTGAGCTTGGCCAGTATCTGTTCGAGTTCGGTGCGCACGAGGTAGTACTTGGGAACGCGCTCCTGTGCGGTCATGACGACGACCGACTGCCGACGCGGCGGGCGACGTCGAGCAGGTCACCGATCGACATCATCGGTGCGCCGGGCACTTTCGCGGCGTCGTCGTACCGGCGCAGCCGAAGCGCATCGGGCCAGCGAGGGTCCTCGAGGTACGCGAGGGAGACCGTCGCACCGCCCTGCGCCCGTAGCGAGTGAATCGAGGTACCCGACAACGTTCCCGCATACCCGGGGGCGGTCGCGGCAAGATGGCGCTTGGCGGCGACGTGGGCTCCGGCGAGCCAACCCACACGGGGTCCGAAGCGCGGCGTCAGCCACTGTTCTGCCGCCCGGTCATGGTGTTCGGCAGCGGCCGCGCCGAGCAGGGGACTGTGGCCGACGTCGTGAAGTGCTGTGGCCAGTGTCAATTCGTCATCGGCGTTGTCCATGGTGGCGAGGTGGGCCGCCTGCAATGCGTGGTCCAGTTCGTCCACGGCCTCTTCGTCCCACACGCCCCGCAGTGATCGCAATACGGCCTCGGTCTCCCCGATCGAATCCATGCCCCCAGCATAGCCCCAATTGGTCTATACCAATTGTTAACCCGAAGTTCGCGCATTGGTCCTTTATTGGTCTAGACCAATCGGGAAGGGTGAACGGCATGCGAGTGATGATTGTCGGCGGTGGGATCCTGGGCACTGCCCATGCGTGGGCCGCGTTGCGGCGCGGACATGAAGTGTTTCACGTGGAGCGCGAAGCGGAGGCGCGAGGCGCCACGGTCCGGAACTTCGGCCTTGTCTGGGTGTCGGGGCGGTCGTCGGCCGAACTGTCGATGGCCCAGCGCTCTCGCGACCTCTGGGCCGAGATCGGTGGCTTGGTAGCCGATGTCGGGTTCCGCGACATCGGATCGATCACTCTGGTCCGCACCGCGGCGGAACTCTCGGTGGCCGAGGAGATGGTCAGCCGGGCCGATGCCACAACCCGCGGCTTCGAACTCCTCACCCCCGACGACGTGATGCGGAAGAACCCGGCGTTGCGGGGCGACTTCATCGCCGGGTTGTACTGTTCCCGCGACGCCGCAGTCGAGTCGCGACAAGCACTTCCGGCACTGCGCGCGTACTTGTCGGAGTCCGGACGTTATCGGTTCGAGTCAGGCACCGAGATCCGTGGTGTCGAGCGCACGGGATCTGGTGTGAGTGCCCGGGATGACAGGGGTCGGACGCACACCGCTGATGCCATCATCGTGTGCCCCGGAGCGGCGCATGGTGGTCTGGCCCGAGAACTGGCAGGGGACATGCCGGTTCGCCGGGTGCGGTTGCAGATGATGCAGACCGCGCCGTTGGGCGAAACGCTCACCACGGCGATCGCGGATGCGGACAGCTTCCGCTACTACCCGGCATTCGCGGGAGAGAACCTCGACCGTCTCCGGAACACGCAGCCGCAGAATCCGATTGCCGACACCCACAAGATGCAGTTGCTGTGTGTTCAGCGACTGCACGGCGGCCTGACCATCGGCGACACGCACGAGTACGCCGAACCGTTCGGGTTCGACGTCACCGAGGACCCCTACCGGCTGCTCGGCGATGTGGTCGAGGGATTTCTCGGACGCAAGCTACCGCCGGTCGTGCGCCGCTGGGCGGGCGTGTACTCGCAGTGCGTTGACCCGGAGGCGATCGTGCACCGCGTCCAGGTCGCGGACGGCATCTGGGTGGTCACCGGTCCAGGAGGCCGGGGGATGACCCTGGGTCCGGCCATCGGCGAACAAACCATCGACCTCATCGACTCTTGAAGGGACGTAGAACATTGAGCGACAACTCGATTCGCCTGGCCGTACTCGACATGGCAGGCACCACGGTGGCCGACGACGGCCTCGTGATGAAAGCCTTCGAGGCGGCGGCCTCGGCAGCGGGCATCCCCGACTCGGGCCCGGAGCACGAAGCGGCCCGTCGATACGTCATCGACACCATGGGGCAGTCGAAGATCACCGTCTTCCGCGCCCTGGTCGACTCGGAAGATCGGGCACAACAGGCGAACCGGGCATTCGAACAGGCGTATGACGCGCTGATCGACGGTGGTGCTGCGGCCCCGATCGACGGCGCGGTGGCAGCCATCGGACGCCTGCGTGAAGCGGGCGTGAAGGTCGCGCTCACCACCGGCTTCAGCAAGCCCACCAAAGACCGGTTGCTCAAGGCCCTCGGATGGGAGTCGATCGCGGATCTGACCCTGGCGCCCTCGGAAGCCGGGCGTGGGCGTCCCTACCCCGACCTCATCCTGAGTGCTCTGCTCCGCTTGGAGATCGACGACGTTCGCCAGGTTGCGGTGTTGGGCGACACCGCAAACGACATTGTGAGCGGGCACCGCGCCGGGGCCGGTGTTGTGGCAGGAACGCTCACGGGGGCACATGACGAAGGTCAATTGCGTGCCGCAGAACCGACTCACCTCGTCCCGACGGTTGCCGACTTCGCCGACCTCCTGATCGGTTGAGCCGGTTGCCATGTCGATCGCCTCACCTCACGAATCATCCCCAGCCCTCACGCGACCACACGACACCCAAGGAAAAGCAATGCGCATGACGCCGCGTCACCCCCGCCCGTCCCGACTCATCGCGATCACAGCTGCTGCTGTTGCGTTGTCACTCACCGTCGCGTGCGGCGGCACCGGTTCGTCGAGCACAGACGGCAAGACCGTCACCGTCTACAGTGCCGACGGACTCGCCTCCTGGTACGAGTCCGAGTTCAAGAAGTTCACCGACGACACCGGCATAGCGGTCAATGTCGTCGAGGCAGGCTCGGGCGAGGTGGTCTCCCGGGTCCAGAAGGAGCAATCCAACCCGCAGGCCGACCTGCTCGTCACCTTGCCTCCGTTCATCCAGAAGGCCGACGCCGATGGGCTGCTGGTGGAAACCGATGTGGACACCACCGGTGTGGCACCCGAAAGTATCGGTCCGGCAAACAAATACGTGTCCGTGGTGAACAATTACCTCACCTTCATCGCCAATCCGGGAGCCGAGCCCCCGCCCCAGACGTGGGACGACCTGCTCGATCCGCGGTTCAAGGGAAAGATCCAGTACTCCACACCCGGTCAAGCCGGTGACGGCACGGCTGTGCTGTTGCTGTTGCAGCACCTCCTCGGAAAGCAAGGCGCCCTGGACTATCTGAAGAAGCTGCAGGCAAACAACGTCGGGCCGTCGAGTTCCACCGGGAAACTCCAGCCCAAGGTCAGCAATGGCGAGCTCCTGGTGGCCAACGGTGACGTGCAGATGAACCTGGCGTCGATCCGTGACGATGGATCGAAGTTCGAATTGTTCTTCCCCGCAGCGGCGGACGGCACCCGTACCACCGTGTCGCTGCCCTACGTCGCAGGCGTCACCAAGGGAGCGCCACACACCGACGAAGCAGAGCAACTGCTCGCGTTTCTGCTCTCGCAGGACGTCCAGAACGACGTGGGCGGGGCGGCGATGGGCGTCTCGGTACGCACCGACGTGCAGCCCGCAGGCGGCGACGGCGGGCTCACCCCCGCGAAGGTGATCGAGGGAGTCGAGATCTGGAATCCGGACTGGAACGCGGTGCTGGCCGACCTCGACGCCGATATCGCCGCCTATCAGCAGGCCACCGGTAACTGATCATGACCGACCCCATCGCTGCTGCCGGTTCGAGGACGCTCTCAGCACGTGCGCTCACGAAGACCTCGACGGCTCCGGCCATCAGCTTCGACCGCGTGACGGTCACCTACGGGCGCGGCAAGAAGGCTACCGATGCGCTGGTCGACTTCAGCCTGCGGGTGACCAAGGGCGAGACCGTGGCTCTGCTGGGACCGAGTGGGTCGGGCAAGTCGACCGCGCTCAAGGCGCTGGCCGGGTTCGTCCGCCCCTCCTCGGGCCGGGTACGGCTGAACGATCGCGACGTCACCGACCTCCCGCCGGCCAGGCGGGGGATCGGTGTGGTCGTCCAGTCGTATGCGCTGTTCCCGCACATGCGGGTGGGTGACAACGTCGCATTCGGTCTCCGGGCCCGGCGAGTTCGTGGCGGCGAGCTGAAAAATCGTGTGGCAGAGGCGCTTGCCATGGTGAGTATGTCCGAGTATGTCAACCGTCTGCCGAAAGAGCTGTCCGGAGGTCAACAGCAGCGGGTGGCGATAGCCAGGGCATTGGCCATCCGGCCAGACGTGCTGCTGCTGGACGAGCCGCTCGCGGCTCTCGATGCCCAACTGCGCCAATCGATGCTCGGCGAACTGCAGCGGTTGAGGGACGCGTTGCCGGACACCGCGATGCTGTATGTGACCCACGACCAGAGCGAGGCGCTGGCCTTGGCGGACCGGATCGTGGTGATGCGTGATGCCAGACTGATCGACGTCGACACGGCAGAGAACCTCTGGAACCGCCCGCCGACGACGTTCACCGCAGCATTTCTCGGTGGGGCGAACCTCATACCATGCAAGGTCGGAAGGGTCAGTGGCTCAGCGGCATTGGTCACCGTCGGGGACCTCACGCTGAGCGCGCATGCGCCCGCATCGACCGTGTGGCCGCCCGGCTCCGACGCGTACCTGTGCGTTCGACCGCACACACTCACGGTGGCTTCACCTACGGCGCGGGGTGCGTTGCGGGCGAGGGTCGCCACGCAGGTGTGGCGTGGCGCGTCGACCCGTCTGTCGCTGTCTGTCAACGGACTGCCGGACGCGTTGGTGGAGGCCGACGTTCCCGGACATTCCCACCACCCCACCGGTGCGGAGGTCGGAGTGGTGCTACCTGCTCAGGCGGGCACGCTGGTGCCGGCGGACGCCGCGCGATGACCGCAACGCTCGAGCGTGACCGCACCACGCCACCGCCGTCGCCTCCCCGTCGGGCCGACGGGTACTGGTCACGCATCGCTTGGACCGCAACACCTTTGCTGGTGGTTGCCCTCTTCGCGGTCTATCCGCTGATTCGTGTGCTCCTCAGCTCGACCGAGGGAGCAGGCACCAGCTCATGGAGTGGGGTCCTCGGATCTGAGATCTTCCGCACCGCTCTGATGCGGACGGCCCAGATCGCCATCTGTTCCACCGCCGGGTGCCTGGTTCTGGGGACCTTCGTGGCAGTGGTGCTCGCGTTCGTGCCGTTCCCTGGGTCGCGGGTCGTCGCCAGGCTCATCGACACCGTGCTCGCCTTGCCGTCCTTCTTGATCACCCTGGCCTTCACCTTCCTGTACGGAACGGCAGGCGCCCTGAACGCCCTGATGATGGAGATCACCGGACGCGACACCGCACTGGTCGATTTCCTCAACACGCCGGCGGGGGTCATCGCGGCCGAGATCACCTTCTTCACACCGTTTGTGGTCCGTCCTCTGCTTGCCGCCTTTGCCCTCGTCTCGCGTGAGCAGCTCGATGTCGCGGCCAGTCTCGGCGCCTCGCCCTGGCGAGTACTGCGCACCGTCGTGATGCCCGAGGCGTGGCCCGCCTTGATGGCCGGTGGCAGCCTGGTGTTGCTGCTGACGCTCAACGAGTTCGGCATCGTGCTGTTCACCGGCGCCAAAGACGTTGTGACACTGCCGGTGCTGATCTACACGAGGGGAATCGTCACCTTTGATCTGCCGGGCGCCGCCGTCATCGGCACGGTTCAGGTGGTGTTGTCGCTGACGCTCTATCTGACCTATCGCCTCATCTTCGCCCGACTGCTGAGTGGACGTAAAGGACAACCCGATGTTGTTGTGGACAAGCCGTAGCAAGGCCATCGTCTGGACCGTGTTCGCGATTGTGGTGCTGACCGTGTTCGCGGCACCGATTGCCACGGTGGTGCTCGCCGCGCTGGCAGGGTCGTGGACCGGACCTCTGCCCAGCGACCTCGGGACAACTCACTTCGACCAGGCGATGTCGGGCGACGAACTGGCCAGTGCATCGGTGAGTCTGCAGACCGCCGTGATCTCCGGTGCGATCGCGCTGCTGCTCGGGGCATGGGCGGCCATCGCCGCTCGACGGACCCCGCCCTGGCTGCGCCGGATGACCGACGCCGTGTTCCACCTGCCGATCGCGATCCCCTCGGTGGTTGTCGGGCTGGGAACCCTCATCGCGTTCAATGCCGGGCCGGTCCCCCTGGGCGGCACCACATGGATCGTGATCGTGGCGCACACCGTGCTCGTCCTGGCTTTTGCCTTCAGCGCGGTGTCGGCGGCGCTGGAGCGACTCGATCCCGCGTACGAACAAGCGGCGGAGTCGCTCGGGGCCGGGCCGGTGCGTGTGCTCACCCGGATCACGCTGCCGTTGTTGTTGCCCGCACTGGGCGCCGCCGCCGGCCTGGCGATCGCGCTGTCGATGGGTGAGCTCGGGGCCACCGTGATGGTGTACCCCGCCACCTGGAAGACGCTTCCGGTGACCATCTTCGGCTTGTCCGACCGTGGCCAGGTGTTCTCTGCCGCCGCCTGCACCACGGTTCTCCTCGTCGTCACGCTGGTCGCTCTCCTCGTGCTGGGCAGGATTCGCGGTCGGGTCGTTGCCCGTTGATGTCCGGTGACCACCGTCTTCGGGCGCCGGTGCCGAACGTCGGACCGCGCCGGTAGGCTGCCACCGTGGCTCTCTACCGGACGTATCGACCCGCGACCTTCGCCGAGGTTGTCGGGCAGGAACATGTCACCGAGCCGCTCGGTCGCGCGCTCGACTCCGGCCGCATCAACCACGCGTATCTGTTCTCCGGTCCGCGTGGTTGCGGTAAGACCTCGTCGGCGCGCATCTTGGCCCGGTCGCTCAACTGTGAACAGGGGCCGACGTCCACCCCATGCGGGGTGTGTTCGTCATGTGTGGCCCTGGCCCCGGGTGGCCCCGGCAATCTCGACGTGATCGAACTCGACGCCGCCAGCCATGGCGGTGTCGAAGACACCCGCGAACTCCGCGATCAGGCCTTCTATGCGCCGGCGGAGTCGCGCTACCGGGTGTTCATCATCGACGAGGCGCACATGGTGAGCAACGCGGGATTCAACGCATTGCTCAAGATCGTCGAGGAACCACCCGAGCACCTCATCTTCGTCTTCGCCACCACCGAGCCGGAGAAGGTGCTGCCCACCATCCGCTCGCGCACCCATCACTACCCGTTCCGGCTGTTGGCTCCGGCCGTGATGCGCACCTTGCTCGAACGCATCTGTGCCAGCGAAAAAGTCACGGTGGAGCCGCCGGTGTTCCCCCTGGTGATCCGTGCCGGCGGCGGCTCACCCCGTGATTCGCTCAGCGTCCTGGATCAGCTGCTGGCCGGGGCGTCGGCCGAAGGTGTCACCTACCAGCGCGCACTGACCCTCCTCGGTGTCACCGATGTCGCGTTGATCGACGACGCCGTCAACGCCCTCGCAGACCATGACGGGGCGAAGCTGTTCGGAACCATCGAGTCGGTTGTCGATGCCGGCCACGACCCGCGCCGATTCGCTGTCGACCTCCTCGAACGTCTCCGCGACCTGATCCTGATGGACGCGGTACCCGACGCCGCCGAGCGCGGGCTGGTGGAGGCGCCCGACGACCAGGTCGAGCGGATGACCGAGCAGGTGGCCAAGCTGGCGCCGGGAACGTTGGCGCGTTTCGCCGAGACCGTGCACGACGCGCTCGGTGAGATGCGAGGAACCACGTCGCCGCGTCTCCTGCTCGAGGTGATGTGTGCCCGGATGCTGCTTCCGGCGGCGTCCGACGCCGAGTCTGCGGTGCTGCAACGGATCGAGCGCATCGAGGCGCAGCTGGCGGGAGGCGCGGCGATCCCGGCTGCACCCCTCGGCTCGTCATCGGGAGGGGCGCCGCCAGCGGAACCGCCTCCGAGCAAGTTCGTCCGCGCGTCACAGCGTAAGCAATCCGAGGGCTCGGCCGAATCAACCTCTCCCGCAACCGCTTCGGCGGCGGTTCCCGCACCCTCGCCGATCCCGGCCCCTGCGCCTGAACCCACTCCCACGCCGGAACCGGCGC